>NZ_JPGZ01000002.1:0-18394 GCF_003351125.1 Mesotoga sp. Brook.08.YT.4.2.5.2. | reverse complement strand
ATGACACTAAAGGTCGTTACGACACGTTCACGGTGGTTCACTTGTATTCGTCTCCTCTGGTACTCACCTGACGGGATCACTGTCCCGCCTTTTCCCGTAACGTTCACTACCATGGCTCTTTACCACAGCAGCTTACGGTGGTTTGAAGCCTCCACCTGCATGGCGGCTTCGAGGGGCCCTCCCTCATCTTCGATTAAGCATGGCTTGAAGTTTCCTTCTTCGCCTTCTTGGCACACTGGCACTTGCAACTGGTCTTGCACTTGTCGGAGAACGGTGAACCGAGAACGGATAACCGGTTCTTATTCAGCTTGCAACTCGGAACTGACAACTTGCAGCTGTGTTCTCCTGAGTACGGTTAACCGCTGACCGATAACGACTCTTCTCAGCGGCTCTTTGCCCACTTACCTCTTCTTTTCTCTGCTTCTTATCTTTGCTTTTCTGAACCAGAAGAAGTACATCGCCCCGATATAAGCTGCCAGGCCAAGAATGAAATACAGGTAGTATATAGGCTGGTCGGTTTTGTAGCCGAGAATAGGTATGTTAAGCAGTATCAGCATCGGAATGCCCAAGAATAACGCAAGCCCACTTCCGAAGACCATGTCTTCGGCGGTTCCCGTCTCAAATGTCGGGTCGACTTCTCTGAGCAACGCCATCCCGGTCGAGAGTGTACCGGTATGCATTCCGAAGAATGTTACGATGTGTTCCAGAGGCGCTTTCTCGTAAATCCTTTTTCCAAACCAGATCGTGTAGCCGGCAATGAAGAGTCCGCCTACCGAGGTGAGAATTATTACCGGCCAAATGTACTCCTGTATGACTGAGAAAGAGATCCCAGCGATCGACGCCGCTACCATGAAGTCGAACACGCCCCCGCCGATACGCTGAAGTAGGAAGTCGTTCATATATTCGATCTCATATTTCTCTGACTTCCTCACCCTCTCATATATCGCTCTGAAGGCCATTGCGAAAAGAACTCCAATCACAAAATGGAAGCCCCATAAAACCTGGGCGAACGTCTCTCCGAACGTACCTAGCCCGCCGATCAAGCCCGTGAACCATTTCAAGAATAGGTAAGTGATGAGATATACGATTCCCACGGCCAGAGCCTGGATTGTAAAGCCGTCGATATCCGAGAACTCGAAATCCTTTATCACTACCTCTACCCTTTTCTTAACAGTGGGTCTTTCGATCTGAATTCCCACCTGTCTCTTTCTATACACCATTGTGTTCAACATCACTATTCCGCCAAATGCCGCCCAGAGAAAGCCTAATGTTGAAACGCTCAAGCCCACGGCTCCCCCGCCTGTAAAGCCCAGCGCTTCCCACTGACTACCCAGCGAATAGGCTTGTCCAGGGCCCTGAGCGAATCCCAGAGCTAATAGAAGACCAAAGGGTGGGAAGAGATCTTTGAAGAACAATCCTACAAGTGCGATACCAATGATGAACCCCACTAATCCCTGAAGAGCATAAGACATACTGATAAGAAAGCCGGTATTGACAGAAGACTTAGTAGTGGAGCGTCTCGTTCTCTTCAGCGCGATCGCGATGAAGCCAATTGCCATCAAGTGATAGACAAGGTTTCCAAGTCTATCGTAAGAGAAGGGGATTATCTTCATAACCTCCGGCCCCAAGAGAATTCCGAGAAAACCGGCAATAACTGCATTTGGAATGAGAACCTTGCTTAAGGGAGAAATCAACCTCTTCAGAACGGAAGCGACACCTATAAGGATGGAAAGGTAAGCGAAGTCGAGTATAATAGTCCAGTCTTGTTCCATGAGATCACCCCTTTTTGACAAAGCAATTGTATCAGAATACGGTTCAAGCTAATTTTCTTGGTTTTTGTTAGAATTGTAGAAAGAAGGAGGAAACTGTAATGACACTTACGCCGCTTGGTGGCGGCCGCGAGATAGGCGCGAATTCCTATCTCCTTAGTCTGGACGGAAAGAATATCCTGATTGATGCAGGCAGACACCCAGTAAAGGAAGGCTACGAGTCGCTACCTGAAATTGACAGCATAAACGATCTAGATGTGATAATGATCTCCCACTCCCACTACGACCATCTCTCTTCTCTACCTTACATATCTCAAAGATGGCCAAATGCGCCAATCCTGATGACTCAAGAGAATAAGGGCTTAGCTCTAAGAATACTTCAGAACTCAGTCGAAGTAATGAAGAAGAAGAACGCCAAAGACGGCGTTGAACCTATACTATACAGTCACGGCGAAGTTAACGAGCTGAAGAGAAGAATATTTCCGATGGAGTATTTTCAAAGGTACTCAATTGACAATGAAGTGGACGTGGCACTCTACCCAGCGGGTCATGTAATGGGAGCTGCCTCGATCTTTCTTGAGCATAAGGGAAAGAGAATTCTCTACTCTGGAGACATATCACTTTCGCAGCAGCTTACTATCCCACCGGCCCAGTTACCAAAAAAGGTGGAAACCCTTATCTCAGAGGGAACTTACGGCTCGAAAGAAAATCAGCTTCTAACAAGGTACAGCGAAATTGAAAGACTCAGCAAGTCAGTGAAACGCGTACTGGAAAACGGCGGCAGGGTTCTTATGCCTGTATTTGCCCTTGGCAGAGGCCAGGAAGCAATCTACATGCTTCTAAGGCTGATGGAAAAGAACAAGATCCCCTCCGTTCCCATATACACAAATGGAATGGTAGCCTCACTCAGTAATCTCTACATGAGCAATTACGAGCGCATTAGCGACAAGGATAGAAAGTGGTTCATGAAGAACTTCCAGCAAAATGTGACTGTGGCACCCAAGGCCATTGAGAGACTGCTCTTTTCGAAAGAGCCGGCGCTCCTTGTCCTTTCGGCCGGAATGCTTGTTGAAGATACTCTATCGTATATCTTCGCCAAACAGATGTTGCCGAACAGCAAAGACGGAATCTTCTTCATGGGTTATCAGAGTCCAGAATCAGATGGTTACAGGGTGCTTGAAGCAAGTAAGAGAGGCGATGCACAAGTCGCCCTGGGAGAAGAGACGGTTGAGATTGGAACTAAGAATATAGATATCTTCAACTTCTCTGGGCATGCAGACTACCAGGAGCTTCTTGACCTCCCCAGAAGACTCCAACCAGAAAAACTGATCTATGTTCACGGTGACGAGGGAGCGCTGGAAAACCTTGCCGAAGAACTCCAGTATGAGTTTGAGATTCAGATACCATCGAATCTTCAGACAGTCGAGCTCTGAATCTGGTTGACAATGAAATGCACTGGTGTTATCATTGTGTACGGTTGCCGGGGTGGCGGAACAGGCAGACGCAACGGACTTAAAATCCGTTGGAGCGAAGGCTCCGTGTGGGTTCGATTCCCATCCCCGGCACCATGGAAGCAAGGAAAGCAGGTCATTTATATATAGAATATAGCAAGTAGATATATACTCGGTGCGGGGTGGAGCAGTCTGGTAGCTCGTTGGGCTCATAACCCAAAGGTCACAGGTTCAAATCCTGTCCCCGCTACCATTATCAGGCGGTGTAGCTCAGCTGGCTAGAGCATGCGGTTCATACCCGCAGAGTCGTCAGTTCGATTCTGACCGCCGCCACCAAACATTTAGTGCCTACCTGCGTGTATGAAGCGCTTTGATCAAAGAAAACCTAGCCTCCCATTGGGAGGCTTGTTTGTTTTTGCGTCAGTTTTTCGGCGATCTAAAACCACTGCTTCATTAGCCCAAAGGCTTTTAGAACTGCCAGTGACAGTCATCAGCAGTGTTCAGTAAAGGTCCTGCTTCTGCTCTCATGATGCGGTGCTAATTTGAATGAGAACTGGCCCGCTCCAGATCTCCCGCAATGAAGAGACGTGTCTTCGCGAGATATAGACCTGAGTTCACTTACTCCTTCTGAAAAACCGCCGATAAAAGCCTTTGTATTCTATTTCTCGTCTAAGGACGATTTGAGTAAGAGGGGGGCGGTTGCTCCGGGAGTTTTGTTTCTGTGGGGATTGTATTTACAGAAAGGCTTGGCTTCATGTTCTTCACCAAGAAATTGCGACCATACTTCACAGTCAACTGTGTTCGAATAAAGAAGCGATAGAGACGGGAAAATACATTGCCGAAAAAGTTTTCATTGTCCGTCACAACGAAAGAAATGCACCTTTGAAGAATGGCCGGTTTCTAGGTATTGTGCATGACTATTGTAAATTCACGAACGAATATCGCTATTACCGTGATAACAAGCCTTACGACCAAAATCGGGATAACTCTGGAAACTGTGATTTTCACCACCGCGTCTCTTATTTTATGCTTCTCTTTTGTGTTGAGTCAATCTTTTGCAGGTCACGATTTTAGGCGTCTTGCAGACAGAAGAACCAACCGTGAAATCCATTCCCGTCACGAGGCTTGGGTCACAAGCAAAAGAGTATCTTGATTGTTTTCGTCACATAACATTTGGCGAAGTTGTCCGGCAAGTCAAGTTTGACTTCCGATGATCCCGCACTTACGCGGATTCCTCCCGCAAAGCTCGTTCTCAAGTTCCGGAAGGATACTTTTCAGTTTGGATACTATATCCTGATCTAGAGGCATTTCTGTCATCATGTCCACAGCTTGAGCAAAAGAATAGGCGGTCCTGTAGGGCCTATCTGCCGTGAGAGCCTCAAACACATCTGCTACAGCCAGAATCTTTGCTTCGAGCGGTATCTCATCTCCCTTTAAACCCTGGGGATAACCGGAACCGTCTTCTCTTTCGTGGTGTAGATAGGCGTAAGGAACGAATCTCTCCAGGTATTTGAAATGTTGGAGAACTTCCTTACCGTGCTGGGGATGATTGCGTATTACCTCCTTTTCAATTTCATCAAGAGGGCCATGCTTTCTCAATATGTTAGCTGAAATGCCCATCTTACCAATATCATGAAGCTTTGCACCGTTAACTAGCTCCGTGATTTTCTTCCTTCTCAATCCAAGACTCTTGCCCAAACACTCAGCGATTTTCGCCACATTTCTGGAGTGAAAGGCGGTGTGGGAATCTTCCATTTCCCACAAATACATGATTTCCTGAAGACCACTCATCTCGTAGTACCTGGAAAGACCGAGCGCCAGCACTTCCATCATGAACAAGACGCCAATTATCCCGGCCGCCACGGAATGTAGAATCATCCACCTGGTAAGATCATATCCTTTTATTTCGGTTCTCAGACCGTAGGCGAAACTCTTCGATCCGCCTGGTGAGAAGGTGATTCTGCCATCGAGATTCATCTCTGAAAGCAAGAAATTCTTGTCTATGCTGGCAATCACGACTGCATCGGATATCTCATTCTCCATATGGCTGTCGTAGACGTTGAAGTAGAGATAAAGCTCCTGCTCTAAGGCAGATACTCTGCACACATCTTTAACCGGTATCTCTGACGGTCTGCTTATGAGCCTGGCCGACTTCACTGCTGGGAACTCATTTTGGATCTCCTGGAGCATCTCTTCGATGAAGACTTCGTCTTTCGACAAAACGGCGTTGTACATAGCATTCCACTGGAAATATCCCAGAGATAAAGCAGATCCCAGATTTTCGACAGATGTCTCAAAGATTCCCGAATAGATTTTCTGAGTATAGTTTATTGCTTCATTTTGAAAGACGTGGTACGGCATAAGCATAAGAAAGACGGTAACGAGAAAGACAAATATCACTAGAGTCGGTCGGATATACCTGAGTTCATCGAATCCTCTCATGTAACACCTCCCATTCTGAATGGAAAATCATTTGAAATTATCATATCACTTAATCTATTGATATAATCATTCTACGGAGTGTCCTGCGATTCCCTTTTTTGCCTCTTCGATCACTCGAAATTTTCATGCAATCTTATGCCAGGCACTATTCAAGCATCATTCCAATCATCGAATACTTTCTTCAGATGTGAGATCAGCCGTAAGGACCTCGGACAATGTTTTGGATTCAGAATACCCACCGAGAATTAGCGATGGACTTGCAATGAGGGGGAGCTGCTTTCAGAGATTTTTACCTGAACGCTTAACTGAGATATCCACACTTTCAAGAATAAAATGGATATCATAGAAGTAACGGGTTGCTTCATCTTGACCTGTGCTTGCTCATTCTAGTCCGGTTATTCTTGGGGCGTCAGTCAGGAGTACTTTGAGAAACGCGATAACAAATGTGATCTCCTACTCTGAAATCTCACTATATTACTTCCTTGCCTGTAAGAGTTTTATTGAGGAAAATGGTTAGTGCACAAGGAGGGCTCTCGTGAAATCAAAGACCTGCGTATATGAGGCAGTCATAAGAAGGATTCCGAACATAGATGGGGCGTATGTTGAATTTCCGTATGACCTCAAGTCGGAGTTCGGAAAGGGCAGATTGAAAGTCCACGCAACATTTGACGGCGAGCCTTACGATGGTAGCGTTGTCAACATGGGAATAAAGAAGGATGACGCGTCGGTGTGTTACATCATTGGTCTTCGAAAGGCCATCACAAAGACTATCGGGAAGCAACCTGGTGACACCGTAAAAGTCACCGTTATGGAAAGAGGCGAATGAAGCATGTGGAAGTGCCCTGAGTGCGGACGCCAGTTCGAACAACACAATCAGAAACATGCATGCATTGAACCGCCAGAGACGATTGACGAGTATATCACCATGCAGCCCGAAGGTGTTCAATCGCTACTGAGGAGTGTTAGGGATGCCCTCAGAGAGGTGCTTCCGGGTTCGGAAGAGAGAATATCTTGGAGGATGCCCACCTTCTGGAAGAAGAGGAACATAATCCACTTCACTTCTTTTAAGAACCACATGGGGATTTATCCAGGAGAAGAGGCAATCGCACACTTTGCAGATAAACTAAGTCATTACAGAACAAGCAAAGGTGCTGTACAGTTCCACTATGACAAAACTATTCTTCTTGAGCTGATAGTGGAGATCGCGAAATGGTGCAATGAAAAAGAGAGCCATCACTAGCGGAGGATTAGTATGCCAAAAGTTAGAAAGATGCTCAATGACTGGGATGCTCCGTATATTCAGTCACTCATGAGACAGATCGAAACTCAGAGTAAGGCGACGCTCGCATACTGGGCAGTTGAGTACTCCGAAGAAGTTGTGTTGCCGCTCTGGAGTAAGCACTATCCGAGTGACCTCCGACCGGGCAATGCGTTGACTGCTGCGAGAGGCTGGCTAGCCGGAACCATTAAACTGCCTCAAGCCAAGAAAGCAATTCTGGAGTGCCATGCCGCGGCGAGAGAGGCCGAAAACAATCCCATTGTCAGTGGCTGCCGCTTTTTTGAATCGCTTCCACGTGAAGCCGGCCTTGCTTCCCCAGACGCTTTTCTGGGCCATGCTCTTCCCAGAGTTCAGTGTGTTATCTTAATCGTCAGCCATCTTCCCTCGCACAGCGGAACTTGCCTGCGTCAGCAAATTGCTTCTTTTTTCTCTCCTTTCGAAGATATTCTTTCCAGACCAATTGCTGCTCCTGATAACGATCTGACTGGAATAACATCTTCTTCTGAACCAGTAGTCCTTAGAAGTCATCTAATTAGAACGATACTAAATAAAAAGGAGAGGCTTTTCTTGAAGATACCCGTTCTCATTCTAATAGGTATTGTCGCAGTGGTCATTATCGTGTTAGGAGTTGCCAATGGTGCAAATGGCTCTTCTCCACAAGAAGTAGTCGTCACGGAGTATCAGGGGATCAAACTCGACGATCTCGGCGCTTTCAGAGAAAACTCGATAAAGGGCGTGCAGTACGTGAATATAGAAGAATACTTCCTAAAGATTGGAGGTCTCGCAGAAAATCCGTACATTCTAACTTATTCGGAGTTGCAGGATCTTCAGCACATTCAGAAGCTGGTTATACTTCACTGTGTCGAGGGGTGGACAGCAAAGATGCTCTGGGAAGGTATTCCTCTTGTGGAATTGATTGACAGAGCAGAGCCCGACGACAAGGTAACTAATGTGATCTTCAAGTCAACTGATGGCTATACGACAAGCCTCACTCTCGACTACATAAGAGAGAGAAATATCATGCTGGCCGACAAACTGAACGGAATCGAACTACCTCCGGCCCAGGGTTTCCCGTTCATAGTGGTTGTCGAAGACAAGTGGGGCTACAAGTGGGCGCGATGGGTCGAAGAGATAGAGCTGTCGGGCAACGACAAGTACAGGGGTTACTGGGAAGAGTATGGATACAGCAAAGATGGAAGTCTCGACAAGCCGATGTTCGACAGATAAACCAGAGATAGTTCTCAGCCCATATAGTTTCTCGGGGCCAAACAGGAGCCGATCTGAAGATCAGCTTTAAGGCGTTGTTTGGAGGAAAGAACCGCGGCTATGATAAGCAATACTGTCAGTCTGTAGTCTTGTTTTCATAATCGGCTTTCATGATAGCAAAGCTATTACAGCAAAGAAAACCTCTCTCTGATCGCGACTGCACAAGATAGTCAGAGTGAAGACTATGAACCCGCCGTCAGAAGAGAGCACATGACACTGGACTCAAGAAATGAATTTCGCTTCTCTCATTAACCTTCTGGAATCTTCCACATCTAGTAACCCCTGCTGTTCTCCTTGCTTTCACTAACCGTTCCGGTAATCAAAAAAGTGCACTTCAGTGGATTGACTCCAGCGCGCTTCATCACAAATCACCCATAAGACAAACAGAATAAAGAAAACAAAGTATTTTGTTACACTATTATTATTATGTTCTGTGATAAAACCCAACCTGCTTGTAAATCGACAAGAACAACTTCTTATGCTTTCACTGGCGACAGAAAAAATATCTATTTATCGTCGCGCTCAATTCTTCCGCCGCCCCTTCTTCTCATTATCGTTGACTGGTCCTCATCCTGAGGAGTGAGCGGCCCCTTTTCGGTAGTTGAATCTGCTGCTGCTCTCCTTGAATCGTTCTTCTGATCTTTGGGGGCGCCAACCAACCTTCCGCCGACTGCCCCCTGTCTGTTCTTCCTTTCTCGATAGGTCCTGAGATCGTTGATTTCTTTCTGTCTTTCTCCCAGTGATTCCAGTCGTTTCAGCAATTTGTGAATGTAATCTTCCTCCGAATACTTGAGTTCTATATTGGTCAAATACCAATCGGCTTCGAATTTCTTCTTAGCCTTCTCCAGAGCTTCGAGATACTCAGCCTTCTTCTTATCCAGATATTCTGTCTCTTCAGCAAGAGCTTTCAGTTCAATATCCTCCGCTTCGATGTCGAGAGCCTCAAGTTTCTCCTCCACCTCTTGCTGCTTGGCTTCAAGTTCCCTACATCTTCTTTCGCTGTAGGTTTCTATCTTGCTAATTAGCGGTTTTTCTTCCTGCTTTGCGGCTGGTACCCCACCCGCTCCCCGAAGTTTCCTGGTCTCTTCCTCAGGTCTCAGTTTGTCGATTTCATTCTTGATTCTCTCAAGCTGATCAAGTAACGGTTTTCTCCTGTGTTCGAATATCGTTAGCCTTTTCCGCGTAAAGGATTTGTAGTCCGCATCCTGAGTTCTGATTATCATGCCACTTTCCTCCTCCTCCACCAGAGATTCTTCACTAGCGGTTTGTTGACAACATTGATAGAAACCGATTCATTCAGGCTGTTAGGAACAAAACTTTAGACATTGTAGAAGAATTATATACATTTTAGGTGTTGTTTCGCTCTTCTGGAGAGCCCTGTCTCAATGTTCGCGAAAACTGGAAGCGAGTGAATCTGGAGGGAGAAGAGTTTTATAGGCCATCGATGACTCAATTAACTATGGTCGTAAACTCACATGAGGTCTTTTCCAATACCTTGTCATAAAAAAAGGGCCCAGATGGGCCCTACTTGATTGAAGGGGTTAGGGCTATCTTGCTTTTCCGAATCCTCTGCCGAGTCCGGGACCCTTTGCGCCTGCCGCTCCATGTCTGAATCCTGTTCCGTCTTCAGCCTTGAGGTTGGTCATAACTCTTACGCCGTCATTCGAGCAGTTGTCGTTGACTCCATCGCCATCTGCATCTACGAAGTTCTCACAGGCAGCTGTGTCCTGTAGTCGCTGCATCGCTCTCGTCCCGTAACCTACTGCAAGTGTCATTCCACCGATCAAAAGAACCGCTATCGTAATTAAAACTACTTTCTTCATCCTTCTACACCTCCATTTGCTTTTTAGTACATTCTCAGTTTACGGGTGCATTCTTAGAGAATCCTTAGCTAAACCTTAGAGTTTGCTTAGAAACGTAGCTCTAATAGCGCCAGCGTGAGAAGTTGATATAGTGGATGAATTCCAACGAGGTAAGAATCGACCCGGGAAGATCCCTTACTCAAAGCGAAAGGGACCGTAATGAGCCGGTCCCTTTCAAAACCAATCTTCAAGAAGACCCAATTAAGAGAGCTCCGCAAAGACTATCTCGTCCTCATTTGAGTCAAGCTTTCCGTAACCCGGGCCGTTTCCGTTGCAGGAGTCGTTAGGAGCACCGTAACCTGCATCGTCGTCAGGGCCATCTGGAATCCCGTCTCCCGGTCCACTGCCGTTGATTGAAAGAGCAATTCCAAAAGCAAGGAGAAAGAAAAGCACAATTGCGGTTAGTCGTTTCACCATCATCCCTCCGTTTTGATCAAGTGAATAGATCTTATTATTTTGGTCATTAAAGAGTGATTAAAAACTGATGCATAGGTTTCCTGCACTCCGTCTTCTCATCTAGACTTCTAGATTAGCAATTTGCCGGGAATCTCATTGACTTATGTTAGTCTATACTCCTTATGGTCGAGCAATACAAACTTTCTTCGACTTTGTAGGTCTCTCTATCCAGCAACAAAACCAATCCTCTTGAACTCCCGTCTGAGAAAAGGCCGCCGCTTACCCGGTATTAAAGTGCGGCGGCTGGACTAGGGGTTAACAGGGGTATTATGACTAGTGCTCTACTGCTCTACTTTGAAACTGCTTCGTACTCTGAAGAAGTTCCTTACTGCGTTCCGAATCATCTCTGCCAATCTTCTCATGAAGTGGACTATCGCAGACTCTGAACTCTCTTCATCGGAAGAATCCAGGGAAAAAGCGGCTTCGAAATTCGGGGACTCTTCCTTTCCAGCTCCCGACCCCTCACACTGGAGCCGATCTATAGAGGCGGAGTTTCCAATCCCTTTTCCGAGTTTGAAGAGGCAGCGCCTGCTCCGTAGCCAGAACCATCATCCGGACCGTCGGGAATCCCATCTCCGGGTCCATAGCCAGCATTGCTGGTTGCAAATACCAATCCCAAACTCAGAAAAGCAAGAAGAAAAAGCATTTCTGTTCTCTTCATATCTGCCTCCTCCTTCACATACAGAATAATCGATTGCCCATTAAGAAATTAATGGCCGGAGGTTTTTCTGGTTTGATAGAATGAAAGAGGTGCGAAGGAGGGTACGAAAATGGAATGCACAGTAGAAAGAAATCTGAAAAGATGCAACTGCACTTATCCCGGCTGTCCCAGAAAGGGCAAATGCTGCGAGTGCATAGCTTATCATCGGAAAAACGGAGAACTTCCTGCCTGCTATTTCACCGCAGAGCAGGAGAAGACCTGGGATAGAACCATTGAACATTTTGTGAGAATTAACAGCAAGAGATGATCTCGAAAGCCGGTCTGATTTCCTCGATCAACTCCGCACTACCGAGAAGTGCTAAAATAGAATGATTTTAAATTACATATTCTCGAGTTTTATCGGGATTTCCTGGAGGAAGAATTGACTCAAGAGTTTTATAAGCGCTTCTTTTCATTGAAAGAGTCATATTGGATTCTCTTCAACGGCATCAGAACGGTGGGCCACATGTCACGATCAAAGCGGGACGGAGAGCTGAGTACAGAGCTAATCGAAAAGGTTATGCTCACCGTTACCGAAATAAATGGATGCGAAGTTTGTTCGGTCTTCCACAACAGAGTTGCCGAAAAAGAGGGAATCAAAGAAGAAGATATCCAGATGCTTTTCGTCACCGAAGTTGAAGAACTTCCACAAGATGAAGCCCCTGCCATTCTCTTCGCCAGGGGGTATGCAACTTCTTCCGGCAAACCATCTGAGCACTTATGGAAGAGTCTCATCCAGAGTTATGGGGAATCCAAGGCCAAGGGCATATTGGGCGCAGTTAGAACGATAATGATGGGCAACAGCTTCGGCATAGCCTGGGGAGCCCTCTCAAATAGGATCAAAGGTAGACCCGTTAAAGGTAGCAGTCTCTGGTACGAGATCAGTATGATTCTCTCTTTCATCTTCTTCATCCCTGTGGCCTCGGTACACGCTCTGCTCGCCAGTCTTTTCAAAAAGCCCATAATAACCTTTCAAACACAAGAGGCCGCTGCTTAGACCGTAGCTGCGAGTCGAAGGGAAGAATAAATGACGAGGTTCGGGCTTGCGGGTTGGAAAGAGCTACTGAAAATCGGATCACCGTTGAATGGTTCTCCGAAGAAGCCTGTTCTTCGTTCCAGAGCAAGGATCTGTTCTTCGTTTTTGGTTGAAATCGTGAAGCAGCAGCATCAAGATTCCGACCAGGAGCTTTGTCGGAATGACAGCATTTGACGTTTCTTCACTTTAGAGCTTGCAAGTTGCATCTTGGCACTTGTAACTGGTCTTGCACTTGTCGGAGAACGGTGAACCGAGAACGGATAACCGGTTCTTATTCAGCTTGCAACTCGGAACTGAGAACTTGCAACTGCTCCATTTCGAGGACGGTGGACCGTTGACGGACAACGTTGTTTTGAGCAGCTATCAGCGGATCCTTTCCGCAGGACGGTGGAACCGATGACGGACAACCATTATGTATTCTCAAACACGAAAAAGATATCTGTACAGGTTTCCCCCGTCGCAATTTCAAACTCATACGATGATATAATTTTTGTTAGTCGTAGCATTCTGGTTCTCATCATCTAACGCAACAATGACAACTGTTCTCCAAAATCACACATCTTTCAAGGAGGTTTCTTTGAATGAGAAGATTTCTGGTTTTGATTACTGTCATCTGTGTTGCCTTTTCCGTAACCCTTCTCGCCGCTGATTCTTTCACTGTTTACACAACTCTTGAAGAGCTTGCGGCAAAAGAACTTTTCGACAAATATGAAGAAGTCACCGGTATCAGGGTTGACTGGGTGAGGCTCTCCGGTGGAGAGGCCGAAGCAAGGATGGAGGCTGAAAAGCTGAATCCGCAGGCCTCGATATGGGTTGGAGGAGTGGGACTGAATCATATCAGTGCAAAGCTGAAGGGTCTTACAACTCCTTATTTCTCCAGAGCGGCCGCAAATACTCCCGAGCAATACAAGGATCCCGAAGGCTACTGGATAGGTCTCTACCTTGGACCTCTGGCATTCGCCACTCACAATGGTCGTGCAGCTGAGCTAGGACTTGAACCACCGAAGGGCTGGTTCGACATACTCGATTCCAAGTATGAGAATCTCGTAAGGGTTGCAAACCCGAATACTTCGGGAACTGCCTACAATCTCATCACCTGTATGATTTCTCTTTTCGGAGGGGACGAGGATCTAGCCTTCCTCTATCTGAAGAAACTAGACAGAAGCATCGAGATGTACACAAGGTCCGGTTCGGCAGGCGGAAAGAGCGTTGCAATTGGAGAGATACCCTTCGCAATAGGTTACGCCCATGACATGGTCAAGCTGAAGGCAGAAGGTGCCGACATTACTATAACCGTTCCCGAAGAAGGTACAGGCTTCGAGATCGCTTCGATGTCTTTGATCAAGGGCGGACCGGATCCTGTCAATGCCAAGAAGCTGTATGACTGGATACTGACCGAAGAGGCACAGGCAATCATTGCAGGCTGGTACGTTATACCAGTTTCAAGGATCGCTCCGAAGCATCCGCTCTCTTTCAGCATGGAAGAAATCAAGACAGTTCACCAGAATTATGTCTGGGATGCTGAGAACAAAGAAAGACTGCTCGATCGCTGGACGGAAGAAATAGGCGGCGGGGTAGAATAATTGGTTGATCAGAGCAGGAGCTAGTCTCCTGCTCTTCTTCACTTTGGCTTCACCAATCAAGGTTACTCTTGGGGTGTGATCGGATTGTATTCCTGGAGAAAACTCTTATCGTTCGCGTTGATTAGTGTTTTAGTCTTTGTCGCCCTTTTCTGGATCTTCGATACATTGAAAGACTCTTTCTTTAAGGTTGTTAGAGACAACCAAAGGCAGCTGGTTACGGTTCTTGCCGAATCGGCACCAAGAGACAGGGAACTTGCCGAGGACTGGATTACTGCAGTAAACAAGGAGTTCGACGAAGCGGAAATAATCTATGTTCACGGAGTACCCGGCTGGGATGAACTGCAGGTCTTCGCCCCGAACGAACAACTGAGAAGCTTCTATGAATTGAATTACAGTTCTGAGGACTTCGCCAAGGGGTTTGAAAGCGTCTACTATCTTGAGAACTACTACTCTTCCCTCAAGTATTCATTCGAAGGAAAGAGTGTTACGCTGGTGTTTGCACCACTGATAGACGAAACTCGTTACGACATGACGGGCTTTCTGCTATTTCTGATGTCTGCAGAGGCCGGGGAGAATTACGCAAATCTACTAAACTTATTTATGATAGCCGCATTCGCTGTCTTCGTTATCATTTATTTCATCTCGAAATTCTTCAGAGATCCCGTGATGGGATATGTTATTCTCGGTCTTTTCTTGATGGTCGGAGTATTCGTAGCCTATCCTCTGTTTGAAGCCATTAGATTGACCTTTCTGGCCGATGGCAAATTCTCGATGCGTACTTGGGTCACAATTCTCTCTTCCAGACAGTATCTTAGTGCGCTATGGGGGAGCGTAAGACTTGGCATCCTCACGGCTACATTCTCCACGATCATCGGGTTCATCTTCGCTTTTGTCATAAACAGAACGGCCATAAGAGGAAAGAAGTTCCTGAGCACTATGGGGCTTCTGCCCGTAATCTCTCCGCCATTTTCCCTGTCTTTGTCACTGATTTTGCTCTTTGGAAGCAACGGACTGATAACAAAGCAAATACTCGGACTGAAAGACTTTACCATATACGGACTTGGCGGCCTTACAGCCGTACAGACTATCGGCATGTTCCCGATTGCCTTCCTCACTCTTTCGGGAGTTCTACAGGCAATCGACTCTACACTTGAGGAGGCTTCTCTCGACCTTAATGGTAGCAGATGGAAGACCTTCTCGAAGGTCACCTTCCCTTTGGCTATTCCCGGTGTTCTCAGTTCCTGGCTGCTCGTTTTCACCAACTCCCTCGCTGACTTTGCAAACCCACTGCTCCTGGCGGGATCTTACAGGGTGCTCTCGGTAGAGGCATACATTGAAGTCACAGGAAGAAATAGACTGGGTCACGGAGCTGCTCTTTCTATTCTCCTTCTCATGCCGACACTGACGGCCTTCCTGGTTCAAAGATTCTGGGTAAGCAGGAAGTCATATGTGACCGTAACTGGAAAGCCCTCTTCGAGACTGAGCGATCTAGTTTCAAAGCCTGTAAAATTCGGTCTCATAACGTTTATCGTTCTCATCATCGTCTTTATCCTCGGACTGTATGGAACGATAGTGGCCGGCTGCTTCGTAGCCAACTGGGGTATAGACTACTCTTTCACTCTGAAGAACATAACGGAAGCGCTGCAGAGAGGAAGGGACGCGATTGTAGACACCTTCACCCTGTCGGCAATTGCCACACCATTCGCCGGACTGATAGCGATGATGGCTGCGCTGGTAATCGTCAGGAAGAAGTTTGTGGGGAAGAGGGTTCTTGAGGGGTTGATTCTCGCACCGTTCGCCATACCGGGGACGCTGATCGGTATCTCATATGTGCTTGCCTTCAACAAACCCCCGTTGATTCTAGTTGGAACTGGGGCAATTATCGTTATCAACTACATAATAAGGGAGCTGCCCGTCGGTGTCGAAGGAGGAGTGGCCACTCTCAGGCAGATAGATCCCGCTATAGAGGAGGCCGCGCAAGATCTTGGCGCGGATTCGACTACGGTCTTCAGGACGATCGTCTTGCCTCTGATACGTCCGGCATTCATTTCCGGGATGTCATACACTTTTGTCCGATCAATGACTGCCGTCAGTGCGATCATATTCCTGATATCCGCTAAGTGGTACCACATGACGGTTCTCATATATAACTTCTCAGAATCGATAAGATTCGGACTGGCTAGCGTTCTTTCCACCGTATTGATTATCATCGTCTTCGGAGCGTTCGGACTGATGAGACTTCTTGTGCGAAAGAACGAGTACATGGAAAAGAACGTAACTCTAAACTGATAATTGGTTTGCGAGGTGGTTGGATGTCAAAGACTTCTGTCTCAGTTAGGATCGAAAACGTCACCAAGGTCTTCAAAGATGTCAAAGGGAAGGCAGATGTTATAGCCGTTAACAATGCCAACTTCGATATAGAACCCGGTGAATTAATCACTCTGCTGGGTCCTTCTGGTTGCGGGAAGACGACGACGCTCAGGATGATCGGTGGATTCGAACTGCCCACAAAGGGAAAGATCTTTCTGGGGAATGAAGACATCACGTTTCTGCCGCCCAACAAAAGAGATACTGCTACAGTATTTCAGAGTTACGGGCTTTTTCCGCACATGAACGTCTTTGACAACGTTGCTTACGGCCTGAAACTGAGAAAGCTTCCCACAAAGCAAATAAAGGACAAAGTAATGGGCACTCTCGATCTGGTCGGCTTGAAGGATCTGGCCCAGAGGGCTCCTTCGAAACTCTCCGGCGGCCAACAGCAGCGTGTCGCCCTTGCGAGAAGCCTGATCGTGGAGCCTTCCGTACTGCTTCTAGACGAGCCTCTTTCAAATCTAGACGCCCTGTTGAGGGAACAGATGCGAGTCGAGATAAAGCGGATTCAGAAGACGCTTGGAATCACCACGATATACGTGACTCACGACAGGGTCGAGGCAATGAGTCTCTCGGACAGGATAATCGTGATGAAGAACGGTTTCATAAGGCAGATAGGCTCACCGAACGTGCTCTACGAGGATCCAAACTCAAAGTTCGTTGCGGGGTTTGTAGGAAAAGTAGCCTTCTTACCGGTGGAGGTTCTCGAGATGAATGGAACCTGCAAAGCAAAGTTTGAAGACAAAACAGTGGAGGTTGGCAAGTTCTCGCCGGAATTATCACCTGGAGAAGCCGCCGTGATTATGGCCAGACCCGAGTCTCTCAAACTCGTTGATCCCGGAGAGGGAATGATTGAAGGCCAGGTAACGACAAACATATATCTCGGTGGAAGCCTCGAATCATATGTGGCAACCGAGCACGGAGAACTCCTGGTGCAGATAGACAACCCCGCCGAAAAGAAAATTTATCCCGAGGGAGAGAAGGTTTCCATCGGCATTATCCCGAACCTGGCAAAAGTGCTGCCGAATAAGGATGAATGAGGGTAAGACCGTGGTTGCGGGTAGCGGTGTGGTTGGAAAAAGCAAAATATCAGTTCCAAGTTGCAAGTTGTGAGTTGTGAGCAAAGGCCGGGGTCAGAGGTTTGAGAATAGATGTAGGAAGATCGCGATCGTTCAGAGAATCTAACAATGCGTCATGCTGAACTTGTTTCAGAACCTCTTAAGAACCGTCCTTCGTTGCACGTCCCGGATCATGGACCAGTCCTTGGATAACATCAAGCGAGAAAGAGCATTATCGAGAGTTCGCTCAATCACGAGAAGAGCGAGATTCTGAGCAGGATCACCTCAGAATGACGCGATGCTAGAGAAGGCTATCACTCCATGTCACTCGTACAAACTCCTTACTTCATAACCCGTAAGCCTGCCCTAAAATGCTCTTGTTTGGGGCTCCTGTTTGGGGGCTCTTTTTTTGGACTACTATTCAGGGTCATCCCGTGATGCATGTGCACGGGATCTCTTTCTTCATCTTCAATGGCAAAAGTGGGGATTAACCGATTCTTGGATTCTTTACTATTATTCACGGAGATCCTTACCAAGAGCTTGTCAGGATGACCTAGAGTGCGAGTATCTGTTCTTCGTTTTTGGTTAGGGCAATGAAGCAAGAGCATCAGGATTCCGACCAGTAGCTTTGTCGGAATGACGAAATGCGATGTTTTCGTTCAACCCCTGGCTTATAACTTAGAACTCACAACTTACAACTGATCTTTCAGCGTATAGCGGATCTTCAAAAGCCAGTCACTGCAAGCTGTGGCGAGAAAAACTACAAGAATGCCAAACCGATTTGGCAAAGCCAGTTCTACTTCGCGGGCAAAACAAAAACAATCGAGAAAGAGAGCATAGAGAGGTTCGCTACGCTCACGAGAGAAGAGAGAGAGGGAAGTCAGTCTGCTGACGTAGGCTTCTTCTAAGTTTTGCAACTTAGAACTCACAACTTGCAACTGATCTTTCAGCGTATAGCGGATCTTCAAAAGCCAGTCACTGCAAGCTGTGGCGAGAAAAACTACAAGAATGCCAAACCGATTTGGCAAAGCCAGTTCTACTTCGCGGGCAAAGGAGCCGTTGCGTTCACGTGAAGATCGAGATTTTGACCTGAAGCTTTATCAGCTACTCTAAGTTGTCAAG
>NZ_JPGZ01000011.1:0-65810 GCF_003351125.1 Mesotoga sp. Brook.08.YT.4.2.5.2. | reverse complement strand
GGTCTCTTTGAGAACTGGACATTGCAGGGTCTCCTTGACGAACTGGACACTATCGAAAGGTTTGAATCACCCGAACATGGCCGCTTGATCGGAGAAGTCACCAAAAAGCAGAAGGATATCTATGCCAAACTGGGTGTGGAATCTCCCTCGTTATAAATTGCCGGGAATGCAGGCTGGAAGCGGATTGAGACGATCTGAAATTTAGCCAGGAGAGTTCGTTGCCAAAAGGGGGAATTCCAGGATAGGCGTTTATAGAAATCAGAGAAGAGTTCTACTACAACTTAGCCGACTAGATATTTGTTTTGAGGATGGGACAGTGAAAGAGAATATGAGTTTGTACAAACTGCTTCTGGAAGTCCGCAGAGCGAGCTTCATCAAGAAGCGCGAAATCTTCTCCAGGTTCGGTCTTCATCGAGGTCAGCCGCCGTTTCTCTTCCTTTTTTTGAGAGAGATGGAAGGACGGTAAGCGAAATCTCTACAGAAATGGGCCTTTCCGCGGCGACTGTGAGCAAAATGGTGCCGAGAATGGAGTCGTCGGGGTTTGTTAGAAGAGTCAGGACGGATCGGATTTGAGAGTATTCAGGGTTTATTTGACAGAGAAGAGCAGAGAGATCCGGGTCGAACTTGAGCGAACAATGCTAGACGTAGAAAGACAAAACTTTTCTACCTTTTCTGTCGAGAAGCGCGACCTGCTCGAGCGGTTATTGAAGAAACTGAAGGAAAGACTCTCGAAGTGATAATCAAGACCTGACCTACCTAAACGATGGAATGCGGGGTGGAAGACTGGATGAAAAGACTCTTCAAATTCCTCAAACCATACTGGATCTTCGTCGTTCTGGCTCCTTTAGCAATGTTCCTAGAAGTTGCCATCGATCCCTTCCAGCCGAAGTTGCTTGAAGAAATCATAGACGTCGGAACCATGGATCAGAACCTTGACGTAATCGTGAGCGCGGGAAGCAAAATGCTAATGACAACTTTTGTCGGTGTTCTACGAGGAATCGGCCGCGTAATATTTCCGTTGATAGCGGCTCAAAACGCAGGCGCAGATATCCACAGGAGCATTTTCACGAAGGTACAATATCTGTCACGCGCAAAGCTAGACAAATACAGAACCGGATCACTTATCAGAAGAATAACAGATGATATTGTTCAATTTCAGCAGTTCGTGATGATTCTTCTAAGGATGTTCGTTAGTGCTCCAGTGCTGTTCATTGGAAGTCTCATAATGTCATTCTGATAAGCTGGAGACTCTCGCTTATCTTCCTTGTGATAATCCCTCTTGTCACATATCTTACTTTCGCCATTATGAAGAGAGTGTTGCCTCTTTTCTCTCGAGTGCAGCAGGAAATGGACAACGTGAACACTCGTATAAGAGACAACTTGTCTGGAATAAGGGTCGTGAAGTCTCTCGCCTCTGCCGAGTTCGAGTCAAGCAAGTTCAACGGCGCAAATGAAAGCTACACCGCAACTGCAATGAAGGCGGCGAGAACCATGGTGATTATCATGCCGCTTCTCTCACTCATACTGAATCTCGGCATAGTTGCCGTGATATGGTTCGGCGGAATTCAGGTGGAAGCCGGAGGAATGCAGACCGGTCAGATAATGGCTTTTGTAAACTACCTGGGCAGAATGCTTATGTCGATGATGATAGGCATGATGTTGATCTTTGTTTCGAGAGCTCAGGCCTCTGCAAAAAGAGTCCAGAAGTTCTTGACGAAACGGAAGAAGAGGACGTAAAGGCCGGAAAATCCCATGATCTTAGAGGTCCTATCGTCTTTGAAAACGTTGACTTCAGTTACGGAGACGGAGCCAACAAGATACTTCACAATCTGAACTTCAAAATAGACCAGGGTGAGACAGTCGCGTTCCTTGGAGACACCGGTTCGGGAAAATCATCTCTTGTCATTCTGCTTCCCCCCTCCAATTCTACTTGAAGCTGGGCTTTGTCGATACGGACGAGTGGGACGATGAGGAAAAGATATTGATGAAAGACCTCTAGTAACCGTCTTCGGGAAATAGATAGTCGTTGACCCTATCTAGCTTCCCTGCCATCGTTGTAAGCTGATCGGCCTTCAATGATATTTCACATGCTAGAGTAAGGAGGCCGACTGCATCCAGGACATACGAGAGCTTCGAAAGCTTCTCTGCAATATCGCCAAGAACGGGGTTTTTGTACTCCATGAGCCTCAGAAGCTCCACAATCAGAGGAACCGTCTCTTCGAAGATCTCGAGGATCGTTTCCCAGTTGTCGATTCTCTTGTGTTCTCCGAGAACCATGAAAGACCAGTCTTGCAGAGGATCCATCACTTCGGTTCTCATGTTCGCGAAATCCCTGTTCATACTCCAGCAAGCAGCGTAGAGATCGAGATCTGAAATTGGCAATGAAGCCAGACGCGCTGCTCCCGCCAGCGACTCCTCAAGCTCTCTGATCACTGGTTTTGTGAAATTGCGGTAAGTAAGGTCGGTGTAAACGACCTGCCGGATTTCATCTCTGACGCTGCCCTCATCCGAGTCTTCGCCGCCTTTTACCCATCCGACCATGTCGCCCTTTATTAGACTCAGAAGCTCCTCGGCCTTTGAAGGATCGGAAAGATAGGCCCTAAGCTTATTCTTCACAGCTTCAAGCACATCGTCGAGCAGGTCGTTCTTCACATAACTTACGAACTCATCCAGTAGTGCTTCGATTGATATCTGCTGTGCCACGCCGCTCCAGTTACCCGAGATAATGTCGGCGATAATCGAAGCGGTGGAGAGTATTATGTTCTTTGCAGAAGAAATCATGTCAGCGACTTCTTCGGCATGCTCTACTATTCTTCTCGTATCTCGGACCATTTCCAGCAGCTCATTTTCTACTCTCTCCGATTCAATTGCCGCATAGGCCGTTCCATTGAGAAATGCCCCTACCGATACATAGAATCTCTTCATAGCTTCCATTTCCCTGAGGTTCAATCCGTCAGAAGCGATCCCCTCTATCCAATGCAACGACTTTTCGGCAAACTCTTTGGATTCATTTACAGCGATCTTATTGCCGACAAACTCCTCCATGAGGCCTCTAATCTTCACTGATTCGAGAAATGCGTCGCCAGTCTGGGCAACAACGGAATCCGGAAACACTTCTCCCTGAACGAATGAAATCTCTCCTGAGCCTCTCAGTCGAAGTGTTGAATAGCTGTAAGAGCTTCTTCCATATCCATAGAGTCTATAGAGGTACTCTCCCGGATCAACCGACCGCAATTGCAGAACTCCATCTCTCGCAACATAGTTCCAGTTTGAATCGCTGAATGCTTTCAGATCACCCAACTCTCTCAGCAAGTCCATTTCCACGACTTTGTCGGGCAACGCACTACCCTCTTCATCGAAAACAGGAAGGTGGTAGTCCTCTGAACTCTGCAGATAGCCTTCTTCATCGAAAAACGGCGAGTACTTGAATGAGACTTGCTCATCACCCCTTCTCACGTCCACTTCAACTTCGAACCCTTGTTTCCGATAGTACTTTGTGATCTCATCAAGAGCGGATTTCCAGGAGAGGTAGTAAATCGATTCAGAAACGGGCAGCGCATCGACTTCGATGAGATCCTGTTTGAATGGCCAGCCCAGAGAAACGGCTCCTGCCAGATAGTTGAAATTCGATTCGCTCAACGCGGGATTTATGAGCCTGTCATAATTCTCCATGTGAGCCAGAGCAGACTCCTCGGGCTGGAAGTATTCCAGCTCAATGCCCCTTTCCTCCAGCGCGATTTCTACGGCCCTTTTCGTGGCGACACTACCTCCGGAAAAGTACCAGAACGGTCCGTAAACTGTCTCTGGGAGAGTATCTGTAATCACAACGATAACTGCCCTTGAATCTTCTCTGAAGTCAAGCTGACTGCCAAAGAGTATTGCGTCATAACTCCAGGTGTTTATGTGCCATTCGCCGGCCGTTTCGATTTCCTCGATAGCGAGAAGGAGTTCGTCCCTTTCCATAACTC
Source organism: Mesotoga sp. Brook.08.YT.4.2.5.2. (assembly GCF_003351125.1). NCBI lineage: Bacteria > Thermotogati > Thermotogota > Thermotogae > Kosmotogales > Kosmotogaceae > Mesotoga > Mesotoga sp. Brook.08.YT.4.2.5.2. The sequence continues at coordinate 61,842 of NZ_JPGZ01000011.1, read as the reverse complement.
CATGGAACGGATGGTCCGGTGATTTTCTTCCAGGCTCTTCCAGTGACGATGCTTCAAAGAGCAAAACCGCCACCCTGAAATCACATGAATCGTCTTCGAGTCGATTCACGAATTCCTTCAGTTCTGACTTGATCGACTCGATTTGACCCGCCATTGAGCCCGTCTTATCGATCAGGAAGACCAGGTCGATTTTCGAGGAAGATACTGATCTTTCCCAGAATCCGATGCCACCAAACTGGTCTTCTCTCTGATACGGAGCAATTTCGGCCTTTGACAAGACATTCCCAAACTCGTCAACGAGAGTCTCGGTTATTGCGAAGTCTTCGATTGAGAGTCCCGTAACCGGAACATCGCCGTCTTTGGCGCTGACAGAGCAACAAACCTGATGAATGCCGTTGTAGCTGAAATCCCATATTTGCCAGCTTTTGAATTCAAGTGTTCTCGAATAAGCAGTTGGGGTTAAGAGAAGAGAGAATAACAGAAATAGGAACCCTATCCTTTTCATTTGTTCCACCTCCAGATCGATCGATCAGAGGAGAAGACAAAGAGAACTACTCTCTGTAAGAACATTCTAGCAGATCAACTCAAACAAACGATCATCTGGAGAGCCAGGTGATTGCCCCTGGTTCTCACAAAAAAGAAACAGACCCTGAAGGGCCTGCTCTGGTCAGGAAGCCCTGCACCTTCAACACCACGGATCAAAGGAGCGGGATCTTCTGAGTGCCGAAGATCGATGCCATTTCAACGATTCGGGGGTCTTTCCATATTATCTTTGCACTTGAAAGGGTAAAATCAACGAGGTCTTTATGAGCGGCAAATGAATCGTCGCCGAGAAAGGTGTCAAGGAAGTCCTTCATTTCATCGACAGTGACCTTTGAGAAGCGCACCTGCTGAAGTCTGACCTTCGTTCTTTCCTCAAGCAACTTCTCTTTGTCTCTTTCGAGTTCTGAAAGACGATTTAAGAGACTCTGGGAATAAGTTCCAGATTCGACGGCTCTTGTTATGTTTTGAATGGCCGTTTCTATTGTTTGGATTTCATTGGCAATCTCTTCCACTCTTCCCTTTTGTGACTGACATTCGATCTTCTCATTTGCCATATCCGTGACGGCTCGAACGTCAACATTCGAGACCTGTTCTCTGAGATAGTGAACGATTACATTTGCTATCTTGTCTCTGCCGATTTTATGGTATTTATTATGGCGTTTACGACAGTTCCAGCAGTAGTAGGAACCACCTTTGTTTTTTGCGCCTCCGTAAGACCCACCCGAGAGAGCGAAGCCGCAATCGCCGCAGATCAATTTGCCTTTCAGGAGATAGAGGAGTCTCGACTCTTTCTGAATGCCCGGCATTTTCTGAACCCTTTGCCAGAGGTCGGGTGGCACGATAGCCAGCTTGGGTAAGTCCGCGCGGACTACCTCGCCTTTGTAATAATTAAACCGGCCCTTCTTTTTTCGATCGTTGAAGGAGTAAACGCCTTTATGTTTTTGATTCGAAATAACCCAGTCGATAGAGGCGTTTGTAAAAGCCTTCCCCCTTCGGGTTTTCCACCCCGATTGATTTACGTAGCGGGCTATCTGCATCGTAAGAACGCCCTCCACCCGCATTTCAAAGATCTCTCTTACCACTTGAGCTTCTTTCTCCTCTTTTTCAAAGCTCCAGTCCTTTTCAGAGACCTTAACTTTTCGATAGCCGAAAGGAACGATCCCTCCCAAGTATTGGCCTTTCTTCGCCTTCGTGATCATTCCCCTCATACTGTCTCTCGCAAGTTTCGCAGCGAAATACTCGGCCAGCATTTCTTGATTCGATTCCAGAAGAATGTTTTCGGGGCCTTCAATTGAAGGTTCGGACACAGATATGACTTTGATTCCGTATTCAGCTAAAAGCTCTTTGTATTTCCGAGCATCTAGGTGCGAGCGGGCAAATCTGCTGTGCTCCAGACAATGACATATAATCGAATTTTGATTCAAGAGCATCCTGGATGAGTTTCTGAAAGTCAAGCCTCTTTTCGATGAGAAATGCGGAAACGCCCCGGTCGGCATATTCCTTGACGATCTCGAAACCGTTTTTCTTGCAATATTCGAGTATTCGCTCAGTTTGACCTTCAACTGAAAGCTCTGTCTGATGCTGACTCGAGTATCTTGCGTATATTGCGGCACGCTTCTTTTTGAATGGGAAGTCTGCAATCCTTAATTCATTTACCTCGGTCAAGTCTTGAAGCGATCTTATCAATGAGTGCTATGCTGAAAGGGGATGGCAGTTTTTTGTCATTGAAATAATTAGATCTGTATAACTTGCAGAAATCAATGAGAGTAAGACCAACCGTTTCACCAGTCTGCGAATTTCTCCTGAGAATTATGAAATCGTCCTCAAATGGTTTTCCACGATCCGAGATTTTCCCGCGTTCTTTCACATAAAGAACGTCAGAATAGTCGTCATAGATGATGTTATAGCCATCAATCGTCGTTTTCACAATACTCATCTCCATAAGCGGTCTTGACATAGCCAAAATCCTCATGTTCAAAGTCTACCACAACAGAAATCACTAAGTTATCTGTTCGATTAACTTTAATATAGACATTCACGGTAGGATTCCACGATTCATCTTTTCTGTCTGGATCATCAATAACATCCATGATCTCGTATTCTCTGCCATACATTTCATCATGCCCACTTATTGCATGGTTCCAACTTTCATAAAACAGAACGACTGGAACGTTTCTTGTGTGGCTATGAGGTCCTGTCTTCCAGTATATTTGTCTTCCTTTGAATTTCTCGGGGCGCATAAGCCTAACCTTCTTTTTTGCTCTTCTTTTCATCTAATATAATTTGTCCAAATCGTTCCTCATATCTCTGTATCTGCTTACCCAGGATCATGTAGAAAGACTTTGCGTGTTGGGGACTCAAATAGACTCTGATAACGCTTTCCTCAATAACACCTCCAGAAAAATCATTCCTACCGAAATCAATAATGAAATCGTATAAGCCCACCTTGAATCCGGCGAAATTTGCGTAAAATGTTCTTTCTGAAGGAACCTCCGGTGCTCCAACCTCTTTTCTTGCTGCTTGTTTCTTCTCTTCCATCTCACACCTCCACTTTTTTGTGATAAACTGCCCTACTGAAACAATTCTCTTGTCTTTTCTACCCAATGGTCTCCGGGATTTGACTTACAAATATAGTGAAAACACGGATTGATCTGAATCCCGATTTTCTTTATCTCTTTCCTCAACTTATAGGCGAGTTTCAAGTTCTCGGTTGCCGCCTTCTTTGCTTTTTCTGGCATTTCTAACTTTTTATATGCATTCATTGCCGATATGTGCAAATAATAAAGGGAAAATACTGTGGCTGCTTTCTTCTCGCCAATAAGATACTCATATAGTTTAACTGAAAGGTTCGCATCAACAGAAATCAAATCCGACAAAACGCACCAGAAGACATCAATTGCTTTCTGTTGCACATTTTCCATCTCTTGATCATCCGATATATATCCAGGAGTATATTCGCCATTGATTAGCCATTCACCAGCTAGTTGCAAAAGAGATTCCTTTTCATGTGCGGAAAGTTTTTTCCAAAACTTCTCCATCCTATAGAATCTTATCGCCCCTTTCATTGTAGAAAACCACCTCTTCATACTTCCAGTATATGGACTCCCTTTTCATGAGTATTTCGAATATTGCGGAACTGAATCATTTTATGGCGGAGATTTGCCAATGATTGATCAACTTCGGGACTCCATAGCTTCTCTCATTGGAGATGAATGCTAGATTGCCATTTCCCGCTCTGTACTTTCTCATCAGGTCGCCACGCCACATAAGATCACTTCCTTTGACTCTTTTATTCTCTTTCTTCAACTTCTGTTATCTCTAACTTGAAGACCGTTTTTCTTTCCGTTTGCGGTTCCCAGATTAAATATCTCGGAGTATCTTGAGTCTTAAAAGCGATGAATAGAGAAGCATAACTAGATGTATATTGCTCGGCAGGAGCCAGCTCACCTTCCCGTCTCATTTCTTCGGAGTATTTCTTTCCATATAAAGGATCTGGATAAATAATCTCTCCCAATAATGTCTGCAACTTGAAGTCTTTGTAAGAAAAGCTCAGCGTTTCATTTAGCTTGCTTCTAACGCTTACCCCAAAACGAATGTACTCGCAATTCAATTCCTCAAGGTACGCCATTTCCTTCGATATACTTCGCCAGTATGCGATGTTTCTAAGTTCTGAATCAGTGACAAACAATGCTTTCTTTGCGAAAAAGATTTCTATACTAAGCCCCGCTCCTTCAGCGGATGTGCCTTGAGTTCCCTCAAAAACTAAAGGCTCATTATTGCCCGGTGGTTCCGGCTCTCCTTGACTAAGTTCTTTATTACTAACATCTAGTACCCCCGTCATAACCAAAAACAAGACAGCAACTAAGGCGGCAATTACAGTAAGAAGAAGAAGCGTGCTCTTTTTCATTGTCAAACCTCCGTTGTCAAAATAGCCTCGTTCCATAGCCCATCCCCCAACAGGCCAATTTCCAAACTAAGGTATGCTTCCCTATATGAGAGAATAACGCTTATTGCTGCGCATTCCTAATCCATTTTTGAGGCGGTATGAATTGATGTCTGTGCACTGAGTTTCAATACTTCAAAGCCATTTATTCTCCACTTTTATAGAATTGCTTGATAACCCCAACCCGAAGGGATCTCAGAATCCCGGTTCCTTTTTCCTCGCTCATAGCTCCTTAGGACGGGAAATGGTCTCAAGCTCTTTCGAGTGGTCTATTCGTTAGGATTGGTTGAAATCTCTTCTTCGGGTGACTTAACGTATGTAACGGAAATCTTCTTTGCAGATCGGTTATTCCCCAGAAGCCCCAGACCACCGAAGGCCACAACTTTTGCGAAAGTCTTGAACATTCGAATCTCTCCGCCATCATTTGCTTGAGATTGAACGGCATAGCCATCTGCCATCATCACTGCCATGTGTTCTTCGATCGTCTTGCGCTTGAAGTAGTACTGTTTTTTGAATGTGCCTTTGAGTTCGTAAGTAATGATTTTGACTTCAGGCAGTCCGCTTTCCTTTGCCCTTTTCTTCTTCATTACGTACCTCCCATATTATCTCGTACGCAGCTTCCCCAAAATGACCGCTAAAGACTTACTGTCCTACTTATAGCTTCTCCAATAATCTTCGCTTCTTTGAAATTCTCTTTTTCAGGATTGAGTGCAATATATATGAACTTGCCATCAAACAGCCTGCACTCTCTCAGATATAATTGTCCCTCCACTTCTATGAGCGCAATCATGCCGCTTTCCGGTTCTTTCGCTTCCGAAATGAAAACGTGCTCACCATTTCCAATTAGAGGCTCCATACTGGAATCCGCAACGACGATAACTGAAACACCCTCAAAATCGTAGACCATGTAATCAACTACCTCCATTCTTTTGGCAGGCAGTACGATCACAGGAATTTTTCTGCTCCCCTTTCCTACTAACAGGACTTCTTTCAATTTGAGATCGGCAGGAACTATCTGGAGTACTTCGCAGATTTTGTCAACGTGCACTTTCTTCACGTTCGCACCCTCTTCCCACCTCCTCACTGCACCTTCAGTTACTCCTATTGCAGCAGCAAAGCTGTTCCTGCTGTAATATTTATTCCGGTAATACTCCGCGAGTTTAGCTCCTGAAATGATCATAGAACACCCCTAAAAATGAAATCAACTAATTCGTATGAATTCTAGCATAAAGCAACGAGACGATGCAAACATCATCAAAGCGTGCTGATAATGCTAGCTACAGTGCAAAACCTGTAACGATTCGTAGTATATCGTAGTTATTCCTCCGTGCATGTTTTATTGCAAATAATGTGGTTCGGAATAACTCGTAGTGCAGGCATATACTTAATGCGAACGCAAGGAGGTATCAAATGGCTGTATTGGAGACTATTACATCATTTGCAAGGAAGAATAAGATCAATCCGAGGCTCATTCATGCTCTGGTCGAAAGATACAGGATTGAGCCCGACGCAGTTCATGAAAAGGTGAAGTTCTATCAACCAGATAGACTGCGTGAGCTCGTAAACAAAGTCGATAGCGTAATGAGGGTGATGAAATGAATCGCGTAGCCGAGAGGTCAGCGGAACTCTATCTCAAGAGGAGGAAAGAGAGTGAAGACCAAAGTCAGGTTAAGGGATCTCGAAAAAAGGGTTAGCTATTCCAAGAGAATTATGAGGTGGGCGTTTTGAGCATTGCGGGAGAGCGACAAGATCTCATTGACGAGATGGAAAATATCTTGTCAGAAATGAAGGGGGCTGATCAGGAGAAAAGAATGGAATTGGAGGAGTTGCTTAAAGAGAAATGGATCGAGCTTAAGGATTTTGACAGAGAGGTTAGGCGACTCAAAGGGTATAGATAAGGCCTCTCCGAAGAGAGACCCTTTGAGTTTCATGCTGAAAAATTATACCACAAGGAGGGTTCAAGATGAAAAGTGTTGACGTGATGTTTCTCCCGGGCGATAAGGTTTACCTTGAATGGGAGCTCGATCTGGGCTCTTTTACACCGGGAGACGTGGTGGAGACTCGAATTGGTGAATCCCAAAACACCTATATGGTTCATTTCAATAACGGAACGGCAGAATATCCGGAACACGAACTCGTTGACCATCCGGCGGCCAAGAAAAGAATCATCGCATTCTACAATGAGCAAATCGCAAGATTGGAGGGAGAGTTGTGCTAGACCACTTGCTTCCTTTAAGTGGGAGTCGAATTGATACATATCTCCGCTGCCCCAGACGGTTCTATATCGATAGGGTTTTGGGAGAGAAAGCGCCAGAGACCCCGGCGATGATTTTAGGAAAGGCTGTTCACGAGGCTTTAGAAATTTGGGTGAAGACAGGGGACAACGAGAAAGCTCTCGAAAAGATTGATTTCATTGATGACTACGAAACCGCCTTCAGGAGATTCACTTCAGGAAAGAGCCTTCTCAAGGGTTTTAACCCGAGGGCTCTGGAATTGAAATTCGGTCTTACGAAAGAGCTTAATCCTACCGGCTTCGACTCAGAGGACTGCTTCTTCCGTGGGATCATCGATTTAGTCTGCAAGAACGATTCCGGCTTTGAAGTGTATGACTACAAGTCTGGCTGGTCGAGACCCGATCCTAGACAGATCTTCGCCTATTCAATGGCTCTCAATAGGTTTGATAAAGACGTAAACAAAGCCGGCTTTATCCTGCTCGCCTCCCTCGAGGTGATTGATTTCTTTATCGGCGAGGACGAGTTGGAGGCCCAGCCCGGATTCTATTCATGGTCTATAACGAGCTTGACCAGAAGGAAACCGAAGATGACTTTCCTCAGAACTTCACGTCCTGCGGGTACTGCCCTTTCAGAAAGATGTGTTTTGACAACGGAGACGACTTCGAGGCGAAGATCAAGAACGCTTTCTTGAAGAGTGAGGCAGCTAAGGAGGTTAGGGCAGAGGCAAGAGAGATCGTAAAGAAAACAGGGGAGCCCATTCAGTTGAGTGAAGAGACGGCTTACGGACAGGTTGAAACGGTGAAGATAGACGTGGCCGGTAAGAAGGAAGAGAAGAAAGAGAATGAACTGAGGTTGATGAGGTGGCTCGTGGAAACCAACCCGGAATATATCAATATATCTTCCACAATACCTCAGGACTTGGAGATGCCGGAAGTTCTTCAACGCACCTGTGATGGTATAAAAGGAGATGAAAAGATGAAAAATATCTGTGTTTGGGTAGATGACCGCACCGCAAAAGCGTATAAGATCTGGCTGATTCAAAACGGGCTTTCAAGGCAAAGGCACCTAAACGACTTTATAAGAGAGGCGTGCGGGACCGCTAGAAGTCTCGCATTCGCTCTCGTTTGGGGAGTCGAGACTCTCGAAAACCTTTGCGAACGTTTCGAGATAACAACTGAGAAGCCGAAAGATATGAGGAAATCCCCCTGCCGCTGGAAGGCGACAAGGGAGTAACGATCTACAAGAATTACGACGGATCCATCAAGAATGAGAAAGACCTTTTCTCGTACCTTACAAAGAATTTCGAAGCCGACGAGATTAGATCAATCAGAAATGCCTGTGTAAGAAGAGGATTGATCATTAAGAAAGTCAAACAAGAAAGGGCCTCCCGAAAGGGAGGTTCATTTTTTCACGTTTAATCGCGTCATATTCAAAAGTTTTCGTCCGTCAGTATGAATTTTTACACTATTTAAGGAAAAACTTGCGAATATGCACCGGTTTTCGCCCACATTTTGATATAAGTCCGGCTGTTAACATATTTTCATTTGCGTTTCTGGAATCGGGTGGCAATAACGTTATCGGATCGAATCCGTGGTGTCGTGACTGGTCAGGAAGCGGGGACTTGAACCCCGGACCTCTGGTTCCCGAAACCAGCGTTCTACCAACTGAACTACTTCCTGTCTCGAGAATTCTATCACGTGTCGTCTTCACTTTCAAGAACGCTATTTCCCTCGATAAAGGCGCTGCCGGCTACTAAATCATCAACATAGAATACCGCAAGCTGTCCCGGTGTAACCGCCCAAACTCCTTCGGGGAAGTCTACCCTGACTCTATCGTCACCGATTAAGAATACTCTTGCAGAAACGGACCTCATCGAGCTCCGAATCTTGCACTCGCAATCAAACGCTTCAGCCGGATCAACAAACCAATTAAGATCTCTTCCGATGAGAGAGTAGGACACTAATCTCTCCCTCTGTGAGAGGACAAGCCTGTTCTTATCAGTATCGAGCCTCTTCACGTAATAGCGTCCCTCGCTCGAAATGCCGATCCCCTTGCGCTGCCCAATCGTATAGCCGAAAAGCCCGGTATGTCTTCCCAGAAGATTACCCATTTCATCCTCAATAGGCCCCGGTTCATCCTTCACGCCACGAGACTTGAGAAAGCTTCTGTAATCCCCGTGAGGTATGAAGCAAATCTCCTGAGAGTCCTTCTTAGAATGAACGGGAAGAGAAAGCCGACTGGCTTCTTGCCTCACTTCCACTTTTGTCGTGTCGCCTAGAGGGAAGAGGATTCTCCCGAGCTTGCTCTTCCTGATTCGCGAGAGGAAATACGACTGATCCTTTGAATTATCAAGAGCTCTCGCAATGAATAGCTCATTATCGTGCGCGGCCAATCTCGCGTAATGACCGGTCGCTATCTTTTCAACTCCAAACGAGCTCATTTTCTCCAGCAGCAACCCGAATTTTATCGAATCGTTGCAAACCACGCACGGATTGGGCGTCTCTCCGCTCATATACGAACAAACAAAGTATTCGAGAATCGATTCGAATTCTTCTCTTAGATCCACGATCGTCAGCTCTATTCCGAGGTGTTCGGCAACGCCTTTTGCCTCTTGTACAGCCGGGTTATCGAGTGAACTGCCCGGAATAACGATCATGTGATAACCAATTACATCGTTTCCCTGTCTAATTAATCGAGCGGCCGCGACGGCACTGTCGACACCCCCGCTCAATGCTATACCTAATTTCATGATAATCACCATCTCTATGTTAACAGCTGTTTTTGGCTCAAGTGTTGCTAAAGAGTATAATATCAATGGGCGATCCGCGGCGCACTCTGATTTTCGGCACCGTTTCGGCACCCGTTGATGACAACAGTCGAACTCGAAAAGGGATTTTGAAAGCATGGGCGATCGATTTTCAACTTCGGTGGTTCTATTTCGTATTGAACCCATAGTGCAAGAAGAAAGTCAGGTTTTCAGTATTGAAAGCTAATGGATATACAATCAATTCATCTTCAGTTTAAGGAGGGGTATCATGAAGAAAACATTGCTAGTAATGCTTGCTCTGGTGATTTTGGGAGGCTTCGCCTTTGGAGCAAAATACGTTGTCGGAACGAGCGCTGACTTTGCGCCTTTCGAGTCTGTGGAAAACGGGGTGTTTGTAGGCTTCGACATCGACCTAATCAACGCTATTGCAGAAGAGATGGGCTTCGAAGTCGAGATCAGAGACATGAGCTTTGATTCACTTATTGCCGCGCTCGTGTCGGGAAACCTCGATATCGTCATCTCCGGAATGACTATTACAGATGAAAGAGAAGAGGTTGTCTCTTTCTCGAAGCCATACTGGACGGCAGATCAGAGCGTAGTCGTTCGAGAAGACAGCGAAATGAGCGTCACTGTGTTGTTTGGCAAACACAACATAGGGGTACAGACAGGTACGACCGGAGACATCTGGGTAGAGGAAAATCTTGTTGAAACGAAGATCCTCACAGGCGATTTCAGGAGGTACGACACTTACGTTCTCGCCATGACTGACCTTGTAAACAAGAATGTGGATGCGATAGTCCTGGACGCACCGGTTGCTGAAAGCTTCGCTGAGGTCAGACCAGTGAAAATCGTTGCTATAATCAAGACTTACGAGGATTACGGAATAGCAGTAAACAAGGCTAACAAGGAGCTTCTTGAGCTTATCAACGAAGGGATTTCCAGGCTCGAAGAATCCGGAAAACTGAACGAACTTAATCTAAAGCACTTCTGATTGAAGGGCGGAGGTAGCCATAGATAAACTCGGATTAATAGTCGATTCTTTGCCCGCACTTCTGAGAGGATTGTGGGTAACACTTCAAATAACGTTTCTAACTCTGGGGTTGGGCCTGATTCTGGCCCTCCCCATTTCTTTTGGTCAAGTGTACGGCAATAAATGGCTTAAGGTATTCATCGCGGTCTACGAAAAGGTTCTGCGGAGCATCCCTGAACTTGTGATCCTCTTTCTCATATTCTACGGATTTCCTAGAATTGGAATAAGATTCTCTCCCTTTGCCGCGGTCGTAATCGGGCTTGGCTTCCGATCATCTGCCTATCAGTCCCAGATCTTCAGGGGAGCTATAAACTCCGTAAGTTCTACTCAGATGAGAGCTGCGAGATCATTGGGAATGACCAATTTTAATGGATTCATCAATGTCGTACTTCCCCAGGCTGTGAGGATCGCTCTTCCACCCTGGACAAACGAGTTCACCATCGTACTGAAGGACTCCTCGCTGGCATACGCTCTAGGAGTTACAGAGCTTCTCCGTCAGGGAGGATACATTATTGCCACGAAGTATGAGCCCATGTTGATCTACCTCACAGTGGCCGCAATGTACTTCGTCGTTACGATCGTTATTAACAAGAGTTTGGGAAGCGTGGAAAAACGCCTTGCAGTACCCGGATTCGATATAAAGGAGACGGTAAGATGACCAACGATAAAGTCGTGCTAAGAGTCGAGAACCTGAAGAAATCCTTTGGCGATAATGAAGTCCTTAAGGGTGTATCTTTCGAAATGAAAGAGGGAGAGACCAAAGTGATAATCGGCCCGAGCGGAACCGGAAAGAGCACTCTCCTGGCCTGTATCAACATGCTAGTCTCTCCAAACGACGGCAGAATTTGGCTTGAAAATGAAGAGATCACTTCTGCAAAGAACATAAACAAGATTCGTCAGGAGATAGGGTTTGTGTTCCAGGATTTCGGCTTGTTCAATCATCTTACAGCTCTCAGAAACGTTATGGTCGGCCTGACAAAAGTCAAGAAGATGGAAAAGAGCGCAGCAAAGGACCTTGCAATGGAGGAGCTGAAAAGAGTTGGGCTCGAGAAGGAAGCGAAGTTGTATCCTGCTCAGCTCTCTGGCGGTCAGAAGCAGAGAGTCGGGATAGCACGTGCGCTTGCCATGCAACCGAAGATTATCCTCTTCGACGAACCGACTTCTGCACTCGATCCAGAACTGATCGGCGAGGTCCTCTCAGTCATGAAGAATCTGGCTGAAAGCGGCATGACGATGCTGGTAGTCACTCACGAAATGGGATTTGCCAGAACCGTTTCGGACGAGATCATCTTCATGGAGCACGGTCACATAGTCGAGCAGAGTTCTCCGGAAGAGATGTTCAAGAACCCCAAGAACCCTCGCACAAAGGAATTCCTCTTTAAGCTCAACGAGCTGTACGGGGAGTGAATGAATTGGAGAGAATCTGGAAGATCGTTGTCAACCACTGGCCAAAACTCCTTGAAGGGCTCGGCGTAACGCTGGAAATGACTCTTATAGCCGTGGTCATAGGCTTTGTAATTGGGGTGATTCTTGCAATCGCAAGAGTATATGGAAACAAGTTCTTCTATGCTATTTCTACGGCGATTATTGAAGTGATCAGGGGAACTCCGCTGCTTGTTCAGCTGTTTATTCTGTACTACGGCCTTCCGCCCCTTGGAATGAACCTAACGCCTTTCACCGCGGCGATAATCGGTTTCGCAATAAACAGCGGATGTTATCAAGCAGAGTATTTGCGAGGCTCTATTCAGTCCATTGCGGGGAACCAGATGAAAGCCGCAAGATCCCTTGGAATGACAAAGTGGCAGGCGATAATGCAGATTATTATGCCCCAAGCGTTTAGAAGAGTTATCCCGGCGTGGACAAATGAGTTCATATACCTCCTGAAATACACCTCTCTAGCCTATATAGTTGGAGCACCGGAACTTATGGCCCAGGCAAAGTTCATAGCTTCTAGAAACTTCCAGTTTTTCGAAGTCTATCTCGTGGTTGGCGTTATTTATCTCGTTGTGGTTCTCTTCTTCACAAAGCTTTTCAGCATACTCGAGAAGAAGGTCGAGATTCCGGGCCTTGAGTGGGTTAGATAGAGCGATTGTGGTAAGTCTTTTTCTGATGGAGACTGCCTGATGATGAAAGATCGAACATACTCTTCAATTTTGATAACTCTCTCTGGAGGTGGGTAGGTGCAAATCGATGGAGAACATTTGACACTCTCTGGTCTCTACAATGTAGCATTCGGAAATGAGTTCTGCTCAATCAATGAACTCTCTGCCAAACTCCTCGATGAAAGAAGAGAGTCTCTGGAAACAAATAGCATGAAGAAGACGATTTACGGCGTGAATACGGGATTTGGAGTTATGGCCGATCATCGGATCTCCCCGGAAGACCTGGACGCACTGCAGAGAAATATCGTTCTCTCTCACGCGGCCGGAGTGGGCGAACCACTGAAGGAGGAACACGTCAGAGCGGTAATGTTGGTTAGAGCCAATTCACTCCTGAAGGGCTATTCAGGAGTTAGAAAGTGTGTGGTTCAGAGAATTCTCGATCTGCTGAATAATGGAATCGTACCGATTGTTCCGGCAAAGGGTTCCGTTGGAGCGAGCGGCGATCTTGCCCCTTTGGCACATATAGCGATGACGCTTATTGGTGAGGGGGACTGCCTCGTTGACGGAAAGCTCGTTTCTTCCTCACAGGCTCTTGCCAGCAAATGCCTTGAACCGCTTGTTTTGAAGGCCAAAGAAGGCCTCAGCCTTCTGAATGGAACCGCCCTGATGGCCGGATTGGCCGGGTGCTCAACCTATACTGCCTCAAGGCTACTCGATCAAGCTATCCTTGTAGCTGCGATGTCCGTCGATGCGCTGATGGGCAGTACCTCTCCATTTGACGAGAGAGTTCACAAAGCAAGACCTCATCGCGGTCAGACATATGTTGCGAAAAAGCTTAGAGAGTCTCTCGAGGGAAGTGAGATAAGGACTTCTCATCTCGATTGCGATAGAGTTCAGGACGCATACACGCTCAGGACTATCCCTCAGGTTTACGGAGCGGTGAAGGATACCATCGAATACGCAGAAACCGTCCTTGAGACCGAGATCAACTCGGCGACCGATAATCCTTTGATATTCGAAAACGGGGACGCGATTTCCGGAGGCAACTTCCACGGGGAGCCCGTCGCTCTAGTGGCAGACTTCCTCTCAATAGCTCTTACAGACCTCGGTAATATGATTGAGAGAAGAATAGACAGACTCGTGAATCCAAAGCTAAATGATCTGCCCGCCTTTCTGACAAACGGAGAAGAAGGTCTCAATTCCGGATACATGATCTGGCAGTACACGGCTGCCGCACTGGCTTCAGAGAACAAGACCCTTGCGCATCCGGCCTCTGCCGACTCGATTCCCACATCCGGCTTCCAGGAAGACCATGTGAGCATGGGAGCCTGGGGAGCAAGAAAACTCTGGTCGATACTGGACAACGTTGCGACCCTTATCTCTATTGAGGCGCTTCTCGCATTCAGAGCTCTGTCGTTTCGACATCCCAAGAAGTCCGGTTCTGTTATAGAGCAGCTGTTTGAAGAGATTGCAGGCATCGTTCCCGATCACAGAGAGGATCGTTATTTTGGAACGGAGTTTTCAAGTGTAAGAGAACTTCTATTTAAGAGGGCCGGTCTATAAGTAGATTGGTTTTCATAGAAGGAACTATCGATGAAAAGTTTTAATTGCACTCTAATTCCAGAAAAAAGAGGACGGATAATCGTCCTCTCGTGGAATTCTTGGTGCCGGGGGCGGGACTTGAACCCGCACAGGCGGTATGCCCACATGAACCTGAATCATGCGTGTCTGCCAATTTCACCACCCCGGCATCGCACAAATAGTAGTTTATCATTCGCTGTGAGAGGTGTCAAGAGTCAATGAAGGAAGAGACTGCACAGTCAATTATACGTTTGTTTGCACTGGTTATCTTTGCATGTTCCTTTCCAACTATGCTTACTGCTTCGTACGATAATAGAGGAGTCGTTGCCCTCTTTCTGAACGACCCGGCATATGAAGCCAAGCTATCACCGATAGAGCGTTCGCTTGCGGAACAGGGTATCAGGTACAGGATCTTCAAGATATTCAACGATGAGCTTCCCGAAGATGAAAACGAATACGCAGGCGTTATTATTGCAGGCGGCGATTCAATGAGGAACTACATCGACTGGAACAATAAGGTCTATCAGGGCGGAGAAATAATACTGAGGGGCGAAGTCCCGATACTTGGTATTTGTCTGGGTCATCAGATAGTCTCGAGAGTGTACGGTTCCGTTCTATATTACAGTGAGGAGCGCCGCTGGCACGAAGTAAGTTTTGTGAAAGAGGACAGGGTTCTCGAGGGCTTTGACGGAAGCCTTCTCGTATGGGAGAATCATGCCTACGCCGTCGCCTCGATTCCAGATCAATTCGAACTCTTTGCCAGGGGGAACGTAACCCCTATTCAAATGATCAAACACAAAGAAAAGGAGATCTACAGCGTTCAATTTCATCCGGAAACCCAGGCAGGTTTCCTCGGTAACCCGCCAGGCTGGAAGCTCATAAAGAACTTTGCAGAACTGGCAAAGGCCACTATCGAAGACCCGCCGCTGCCGACGGATAGAAGAAGAGTATTCCCCTACTGACCTTTCGACGATTAACAAGTCCTTAATGGTCAAATGAATTCCGTTTTGTCCGAGCAGAGATTTTGCAAATGGGGAGGAGTGCGGAGAGATGGAGATAAGAGAAGTCAATCCCTAATCACTCTCCGGGAGAGTCGTAAGGTGTGAGTATTTAAAGTGATAGATACTTTGACCTTTCAATAGAACGTACAGCGGCATATGGACGATTCAAATCTTCGTTAAGAGGTTTTCTGCCCAATACATTAAAGACTTTGCCCACAATATAAAAGAACCATTCAAGGCGTCGCCCATTGTTTAGGCGCTCACGAAAACGGTAAGGAGCTGGGGCTTTTGCTCTTTCCGAGAATGGAACGATTCTCTCCTTATCTGGTTCTGGAAGGAGTATAGACGAACAGGCGTTGGCACGGAACTTATGAATACCGCAAAAAAGAAGAAAAGGGATTGAGACGTCTAGTACTGGAAACTCAAAGCAGCAACTTTCCCGCGATCTCTTTCTACCTAAAGTATGGATTCGAGCTGACCGGGTTCGACACTGCCTGCTACACAAATAGAGATATCGATAACCACGAGTTCCGCATGGAATTCCACTATCTTCTTTATATAGGGCTAGCGTCCTAGAGGATCTTCTCGCTTCTGGTCTTGTCTGCAGTTGTCGGGATTGTTAGCACCTCCGATCATGTATGCGAATCTCTCAGCAGTCCTTCATCAGCCGCTTATTATTGTCGATACGATGAATGCACAGTAGATAATCATCAGCAGAACACCTTTTGGCCTGTCAAGTCTTTTTGTTCTGAGCAGAAGCAACGGCAGAACTATGGAAAGTCCCAGTGCAAAAGAGATTTCGACAACGAGAGACCTGTGGGCCAATATAGGCGATATCGTTGCCGAAACTCCCAGAACAAGAAGCAAGTTGAAGATATTCGATCCCACCACATTTCCTATGGCGAGATCACTGCGGTTCTTCTTTCCCGCCGCAACAGTGGTTACAAGCTCCGGAAGAGACGTCCCAAAGGCAACAATAGTCGTTCCTATAACCATATCGCTGACTCCGAAAACGCGAGCTATCGACGATCCCCCGTTAACCACAAGATTACCTCCGATAATTACACCGGCCGTTCCCCCGATAGTTGCCAGCCAGGCAAGTACCGGATACTTCTCAAAGAGCTCTATGTCTCTCTTTCCTTCTACTTCAACAATGTCGGAGATCTTTCTGTCTCTCTTCGCCATTGCGAACACATACATCATAAAGATGACAAAGAAAGTAGTCAACACTATTCCGTCGCTTCGCTGAAGACCGTTGCCATTTCCAAGTATCAGTGCTCCGCTTGCAACAGTGATCAATATCACAAATGGTATTTCATAGCTCATAGTTGTCTTGCTTACACCAAGAGGCGTCAAGAAAGCCGCGACTCCGAGGATTAGCGCCATGTTGGCGATATTAGATCCGAGAACGTTACCGAGAGCGATTCCGGAGCCCTTGACGGCTGCCTGAACGCTCACCGCAAGCTCCGGTGCGGAAGTTCCTAGAGCGACAATGGTCAGTCCGATAAGCAATTCAGAAATCCCGAGATTCTTGGCAATCGCCACAGATCCATCTATAAGAAAATCGGCTCCCTTGATCAGCAGAATAAAACCTGCGGCTAGCATCAGTAGGGCTATAAACAACGGCCACACCTCCACGAAAAGCAGCGGCATCCGCCGCCGCAACAAGACCATTATATTCAGTTTCGGTGAAGGAAAGGTTTTTACTTTATGACAGCGAGTTCCTTCCCGATCATCTCGAACTTTGAAACCGCAAAATCGAGATCCTTTCTTGAGTGAGCGGCACTTATCATGACTCTTATTCTTGCCTTTCCTTTCGGGACAGTAGGAAAACCGATAGAACTTGCGAATATCCCTTCTTCAAAGAGCCTCCTGGAAAACGCTGCGGAAAGCTTTGCATCGTAGAGCATCACAGGAGTTATGGGTGTCTCGGTATGCCCCGTATCAAACCCCAACGCTTTCAGCTGGTCCTTGAAGTAATCCGCGTTATTCCAGAGAGTCCTGACCAACTCATCGGATGAAGAGAGTTTCCTGACGGCCGCTATTGCCGCAGCGGTTTCGGCCGGAGAGAGGGATGAACTGAAGAGAAACGGGCGCGCCTTCTGCTTCAGGTAATCGATCAGAGTCTTCTTGCCAGCAACGAATCCTCCGACTATACCAAAGGCCTTAGAAAGAGTTCCGACTTCAATATCCACGCTTTCATGCAATCCGAAGTGGTCGACTATTCCTCTCCCGTGGCTCCCAAGGACGCCTTCGCCGTGAGCATCGTCAACCATCAGAATCGCACCGTATTTGTTCGTCTTTTCGACGATTGCAGGCAGCGGAGCAAGATCACCGTCCATCGAAAAGACGCCGTCAGTTATTACTAGCTTTCTCCTTGCCCCATCGGACTCGGCCTTTTTCAGTTGAGTCTCCAGATCATTTACATCTTTATGTTTCCATACATATCTTTTGGCCTTTGCAAGCCTTACTCCATCGATTATGCTGGCGTGGTTAAGTTCGTCAGAGAGAATCGCATCTTCTTCGGATACGATCGGGGCAATCACCGCCTGGTTTGCATTGAAACCGGATTGGACGACTAGTGTAGATTCAACTCTCTTGAAAGCCGCAAGCTCCTTTTCAAGGTCATTGTGCAATTGAAGTGTCCCGGCGATCGACCTTACAGCTCCAGGCCCGACACCCCATTTTCTGACACCGTCGATCGCGGCTTCCTTAAGCTCTTCATCAAAACATAGCCCGAGATAGTTGTTTGAGCACATGTTGAGGACCTTTTTCCCCTCGATATTCAGCCAGGCGCCCTGGGGAGATTCCAGTGTTCTGATCTTCACCAGCAAACCCTTTTCTTCTAGCTCTTCCATCTCCTGCTTGAGTACATTAAAGTCAAACATCTAAACACCTCCGTAAAACCAATCAGAATTCGAGGACAACTTTTCCAGAAATTCCCTTCTTCATCGCGTCGAATCCCTCTTCGAATCTCTCGGCCGGAAGAATATGTGTGACAACCGGAGAAAGGTCGATCCTCTTGTTCTTGAGCAATTGAGTCGCCACCTGCCAGGTCTCAAACATCTTTCTTCCTGTTATGCCGTACATAGTTAAGCCCTTGAAAGTGAACAGGCCGTTTATATCAAATGACACATCACCTGGAAAGACCCCTAGCAGCGAGACAACGCCTCCGTTCGTAAGACTTCGAAGTCCCTGCTCAAAGGCGGTTGAATTGCCGGACATCTCCAGAAAAACATCTGCTCCGTTTTCTTCGGTTATCGACCTGACTCTCGAAGGGACGTCTTCCTTTGTGGGATCGATTATTGTGTCCGCTCCCATCTTTCTTGCCAGGCCCTTTCTAAACTCTTTTATCTCCGTCACAATAACCTGTGCCGCTCCGGAAACCTTCGCCACTGCAACTGCCATAACGCCTATCGGTCCGGCACCAGTGATCAAGACATTCTTTCCAGTGAGATCCGTTACCAGCGCAGTGTGGATTGCGTTTCCAAATGGTTCCATAATCGATGCATACTCCAGAGGAATCGAAGGATCGACTTTCCACAAAACCACTTCCGGTACCCTAACATATTCTGCGAATACCCCATCTCTATGAACACCGAGGATCTCCATGTCTTTACAGATATGCATCTTCCCGGTCTTACATTGAAGACATTTCTGGCAAGGAATATGCGTTTCCGAGACTACAGAATCCCCGACAGAAACTGATGAGACCTCTCCGCCAATGTCTACGACCTCTCCGGTAAATTCATGCCCTCCTATCTGAGGCGGCCTGATTCTCTCCTGCGACCATTTGTCCCAGTCGTAAATATGAAGATCGGTCCCGCAAATGGAAGCTCGCTTGACCTTCACAAGTACGTCGTGCGGACCGAGTTCACGCGGGACCGGAACCCTTTTCAGCGTCAGGCCCGGCTCCCGCCTTTCCTTCAATATTGCAACCATAGTATCCGATTCCAACAAAATTCCCCCCTTTCATTTATGACTCTACATTCCAATTGTAAGTTAAGGTTTGGGTTTCAGAAAACTCACCGCCGGTCATCTAAAACCAATTGATGATGTTGACGGCGCTCGACTTGTTTAATCCTTCTTATAGCGTACCGAATAGAAAACATGAGAGAACATGGCTTCCAGATGAAGAGGCCGGACAAAAACACAAAGGACAATAGACCGATCATTATCATAGTGAACTCTGTTCAGGGACTGCTGAAACTATTTGCCGGCAGTCTTCAAAAAAAGAATACGGAACAATCTCTCCCAATTCTTTATCTTACTCGATTCATAACAAAAACGTTAGTGATCTGTGACTGCTTGTCTTTGGTTTCCAGATAGATAGAAACCGATTATCAGGTTTCTTCGCTCCAATTGACCAATAAAGGCGTTTTTTGAGAAGAGGCCATTATTACTTCACATGGTATTATCATTTCGAGTAGTGCAGTGTTATGTTTTATTTTAATCTTAATGAGTATTACATGCCCTACTCTGTCCTGAGTTAGTGATCGGGTACCGGTTTGTGATGAAGCCCACTGCTGCAGTCTTGATTCGCACCCATTTGTTGCTCTCATTCTGCATAGTTGACAAGTCTAATATGTTAATGCTTAAGCTGTGCTTTGAGTAACTATCGATTATTCTGGGGTAGCTTCGGCTATAGACGATCATAATTGTGGAGGTGAGGCAAGTGAAGAAAATTCTCGTTCTAGCCGTAGTTCTGCTTCTGGGATTTGTGTTGTTTGCAGTTGACCCGATCGTTATTGGCGTCTTCGAACCTATGACTGGGCCTTACGCAGCCGGAGGCCAGCTTACCATGGAAGGCGTTACTCTCGCCGCCGAGCAGGTAAAAGAAGTTCTTGGCCGGCCGATCGAGCTGGTTCTTGTCGACAACAAGAGTGAGAAGGTGGAAGCATCAAACGCCGTCTCAAGGCTGATCCAGTTCAACAAGGCATCGGTAATCATCGGCAGTTACGGAAGTGCCGTTGCAATACCCGGCAGTGAAGTGGCAAATGCTGCAAAGGTACCGATGATAGGATGTTCACCGACCAACCCGCTGGTTACTTTAGGGAAGCCTTATGTTTTTAGGGTCTGTTTCATTGACCCATTCCAGGGAAGTGTAATGGCGAAATTCGCTGTTGATGAACTCAACGCGAAGACGGCTGTGATCATTCAGGACATCGCTTCAGACTATTCGGTTGGACTCTCGCACTACTTCCAGAATTCCTTCAAGGCGCTTACTGGAGACAACAAATCGATCAGCGGTGTCATCTCTTATCAGACGGGTGACCAGGACTTCACTGCTCAACTGGCATACGCCCAGGGTAAAAACCCAGATGTAATCTTCATACCTGCTGCTTCTTATGGAGAGGCGGCGCTCATCATTAAACAGGCTCGCGAACTGGGAATTGAGTCTCAGTTCTTGGGCGGCGATACTTGGGAAGTCCCCGAATTCCTGCAGGTCGGCGGTGCAGCCGTCGAAGGCAGCTACTTCAGCACACACTTCGACGTAGCAGTAGCACCGACGCCAAAAGCCGCCGAGTTCATAGAAGCTTTCAAGGCCAAGCACGGAGTCGAACCGAGCGCCTTTTCCGCTCTGGGATACGATGCGTTCATGCTGGCTGTAGACGCTATTATCAGGGCGAATTCGGCTGTTCCTGAGGATATTAAGAACGCTCTGAGCGCAACTGTGAATTTCGAAGGAGTGACGGGGTACATAACAATAGACGAGAACGGCGACGCGGTTAAGGATGCGATTGTTAGAAAAGTCGAGGATGGAGTCTTCAAGTTTGTAAGTGTTGTAAAACCAGTCCAATAGATGAGGCCAAGACATTGATTTCCCAGGTATCGGAGGTATCGGACGCAGGCCAATGCCTGCGTCCTTACTAAGGGCGGCAGCTAAGCTAAAGGTGGTGGCAGGATGAGCTCTAGCGTTTTTTTGCAGCACCTTGTTAACGGAATCTCATTGGGTTTCATATTCGGACTCATAGCTATCGGCTACACTCTCGTCTATGGAGTAGTCAAGCTCGTTAACTTTGCTCACGGAGATGTATTCATGATGGCTACCTTCTTTGTCTTCTACGGCTTCACTTTGTTCATGATGCCCTGGTGGCTGGCGGTTCTGTTCGGTATAATCGCGACTATCTTGCTGGGAGTCGGGATAGAGCGTGTTGCATATAGACCATTGAGAGACGCACCAAGAATCTCATCGCTCTGTGCTGCAATAGGTATGTCCTTTCTTCTCCAGAACATTGCCACGGTTGTCTTCGGCGGAAGGCAGAAGGCCTTCTATGTGCCTCCATCACTGACCAGGACATTCATTATCGGTGGAGTCAGAATTCAGGCGATAACCTTAACTACTATTGTGGTTTCAATAGTAGTACTCCTTCTGCTAACATTTCTGGTCAAGCGTACGAAAATGGGATTGGCTATGAGAGCCCTATCTGTAGACTTTGAGACAGCCAAGCTAATGGGAATAAACGTAGACAGAACAATCGCATTCACATTTGCGATAGGTTCGGCACTCGCGGCACTTAGTGCAATTCTCTGGGCTCTCAGATACCCACAGATATGGCCTTTCATGGGAGTCTTCCCTGGCTGGAGGGCCTTCACTGCAGCGATAATCGGAGGAATTGGAAGTATTGTGGGTGCTCTTGTCGGTGGATTAATGCTTGGCATGGTTACGATTCTGCTGGTCGCCTTTTTCCCCGAGGCGGCAGGTTACAGAGACGCTATAATCTTCGTTCTTCTCGTCATGATTCTTCTTGTGAAGCCAACGGGTTTGTTCGGCGAGAAGACAAGTAGGTGAGTTATATGGATCGCAGAATGAAGTTGGTCTTAACCATAGTTAGTCTTCTGATCTTCATTATGTTGCTCTGGCTTGCCGAGAACTATATCGATGCTTTCATCAAGAGAATCTTGAATGTTGCGGCTATCTACGTGATACTGGGAGTCAGTCTCAACCTTATAAACGGCTTTACCGGTCAGTTCTCTTTGGGCCACGCGGGTTTCATGGCTCTTGGCGCGTACGCCTCGGCATTACTGTACATGTCGCCATCTCTAAAGGCAATGAACTTCTTCATACAACCGATAATATGGCCGTTAAGCGAAATAGAGATTCCCTTCTTCTTTGCACTACTTGTTGGCGGTGCTGTTGCGGCCATTGCGGGCTTCGCTGTTGGAGCTCCGTGCCTTCGAGTCGGAGGAGATTATCTTGCCATAGTAACCTATGGCTTTGCAGAGATAATTCGCGTAATACTCAACAACCTCCAGAGTGTTACTAACGGACCACTGGGCCTGAAAGGACTTCCCACCTATACAAATCTTTACTGGAGCTGGGGTTGGGCATTGTTCACGATCTTCTTCATAAAGAAGCTGGTGGACAGTAGCTACGGTCGAGCGCTGAAGTCAATAAGAGAGGATGAAGTTGCGGCGGAAGCAATGGGAGTGAATCTCTTCAAACACAAAACTATGGCCTTTGTCATCGGCGCTTTCTTCGCTGGAATTGGAGGCGGACTACTCGGCAGTCTGCTGATGACAATCGATCCGAATTCTTTCAACATCTCCTTGACCTTTCAAATTGTTATGATTGTCCTTCTAGGAGGGCTTGGAAGCATAACCGGAAGTGTTGTGATGGGCATTTCGGTTGCCTTCTTGATGGAACTGCTCAGGTTCGTGGAATCGCCCATGACGATATTTGGCTTCACGATACCCGGGATTTCCGGCATGAGGATGCTGATCTTTGCTCTGATCCTCGTAATTACTGTGATCTTCTTCAGAAGAGGCCTTTTTGGCCACAAAGAGTTCACATGGGAATGGATATTCAGATCAAGAGGGAGGAATGCAGATGAGTCTGCTTAAACTTGAACAAGTAACTAAGAGATTCGGCGGACTCACTGCGGTTTCGGATTTTAATCTCGATCTTCAGGAGGGAGAGCTGGTAGGACTTATAGGACCTAATGGAGCCGGAAAGACAACTGTGTTCAATCTAATAACAAATACATATTACGTAAGCGAAGGCAGGATTCTCCTCGACGGAAAAGACATCACCGGAATGAAGACAGATAGAATCGCCGCAGCCGGTATCGCTAGAACATTCCAAAACATCCGTCTCTTCGGAGAGCTGACAGTTCTGGAGAATGTGCTTACGGCCTGCCACCTGCGCCTGAAGTCCTCTGTTATTTCTGCCGTCTTTGGGCTGCCGGGATACAGGAGTGAAGAAGTGCAGATGCACGGCAAGGCAAGAGCCCTGCTCAAGACACTTGGCCTAGACAAGTATGAGCGAGACCTGGCCGGATCTCTTCCCTACGGCCTTCAGAGAAAACTCGAAATTGCCAGAGCTCTAGCGACGCAACCGAGAGTGTTATTGCTGGACGAGCCGGCCGCGGGGATGAACCCGGAAGAGACGCTTGCCCTGGCGGCTCTGATCCTTAGAATTCGAAAGGACTTTCAGCAGACGATTCTGTTGATTGAACACGACATGAGCCTTGTCATGACCATATGCGAGCGGATTATCGTCCTTGATCACGGCGTCACAATCGCAAAGGGACTTCCAGAGGAAATTCAGAACAATCCTGATGTAATAACCGCCTATCTCGGAACGGGTGATTTGTATGCTTAGGGTAGAGAACTTAAACGTATATTACGGAGGCATCCATGCTCTGAAGGGAATCTCTTTCAACGTTGAGGAAGGGAAGATCGTCGCGCTTATCGGTGCGAACGGGGCCGGAAAATCGACAACTCTGAGAAGCATCTGCGGCCTCAAGAAAGTGAAAGATGGCGAGATAGTCTTCAAGTCAAGGAGTATTACAAACAAGTCCACAAATGAAATCGTGAGGGCAGGAATGACTCTGGTCCCTGAGGGGAGAAGAATCTTTCCGAACCTCACGGTAATCGAGAACCTTATGCTTGGGGCATTTCTAAGAAAAGACTCTGAAGAAATCGAAAGGGATCTTGAATGGGTGAACACTCTCTTTCCAATACTGAGAGAGAGAAAGGATCAAAAGGGCGGAACTCTCTCGGGTGGTGAGCAGCAGATGCTTGCCATAGGCAGGGCGCTGATGTCTAGACCGGATCTTCTTATGCTCGACGAGCCATCGCTTGGACTCGCTCCAGTAATAGTCGGCGAAGTATTCAAGGTAATTCGAAAAGTTCACAAAGAGGGCAAGACGATTCTCCTGATCGAGCAGAATGCCCTCGGTGCACTGAAGCTGGCCGATTATGCCTACGTACTTGAAACGGGGCGGGTCGTCCTTGAAGGGAAAGGAGAGGAATTGCTTAACAACGACCTTGTGAAAAAATCATACCTTGGAGGTTAGTAAAGCTTGTGTTCGACAACTAACACTCTTTCTGAAGATGTCCGGCATACGATCAGTTGTGAGAGATCGATTAGACAACCCGAGGAAACGAAATGCTCGTAGCCGAGCTGAAGTTTAGAAGCGAGAACCTAACAACAGCTGCTTAAGAACAAGGGAATCCTTTATCAGGCAGATCGCATACAGAGCACAGATGACTTTGGGCCGCATTCCAGCCAACCCGTATTCACCGCCGAGCTCTTCTCGCTTTCTCAAAACGGACAGTAAGTGAGTATCGCCATTTCTAGAACTCAACGCAACAGCAATGCCTTGAATTCATCTTCCCGGACAAGTGGCCGCATCATAGGCGAAAACCTTCGCTGCCTAGTGAAATTCTCCTTATCCCGACTTTGCAAGCGGGCAGCCTGCGGTGCTAAGCGGATCTTGAAACACAATAAGCGTTTGAATTTCTTGAATAAGGAGTCAATATTTGGAAAGTTGCCGCTCTGGAATGTAATTTCTGAAAAGTTCCTTGACTTCTGAGAGAGAGTTGCACTTCATGTATTCACTTCTGAGATTCGATGCATGCCTTATGTTCCGTGTGTAACCGGCAAATGATTTCCTAAGATCTCTGACGGCTTGTTCTTCACCAACAGCCTCGGCAAGCCTTCCAAAGTGTATAAGAAAGTAATTGAGTCTTTCGGGAAGCGTGAGATTATCGTATGAGCCAAACTCAATGAGGTCTCTCGCCTGTCTGAAGATCCAGGGATTGCCGATCGCTCCTCTCGCAACGACAACGCCATCTACCGAATACTGTCTCAAAGCCTTTGCGATCGCCTCAGGGCTATACATATCGCCAGAACCGTAAGAGAGAATGCCTTCCGAATGAAGAATCTGGGTGAGACGCTCGATCTCTTCCCAATTTGCCGCCCCCGAATAGCCTTGCGATACGGTTCTGCCGTGAATGAAGACCGCTTTGGGTTTTGCTTTCAATATCGGGTAGATGATCGCTTCCGTTTCGATGTTTTCGATGCCGAGTCTTATCTTGACTGAAACAGGAATATCGACCGTCTCTTTCAGGGCGACAATCATCTCAGCGATTTTTTCAGGTGTTCTAAGCAAGGCGCTCCCTGCCCCTCTTCTCGTTACTTTTCTTACAGGACAGCCGGCGTTAATATCGATCCAGGTCGCTATGCCGTTAAGCCGGGCGGCTGCCTTCGCCATTCTCGATACGCATGAACCAAAGAGCTGTATTCTCGTAGGGGCTGACGGGATTATCTGGTCTGTTTTTCCCGATCCCCTTAGGACACCTTCTACGCTAATCATCTCACTGAAAACAAAATCCGCTCCCCATTCGAGCGAAAGCTGCCTCATTACCTCATCCGTATATCCAGCCATGGGAGAGAGACCGATTTGCTTATCCATAGTAAGTCGTTACCTCGTCCAGTATCGAATCGGGAACCAACCCTTCAATCGACTTGCCTTCCACAATCTTCTTCCGAATCTCAGTCGATGATAAGTCGAAACGAGGTGCGTCCAGCCAGACAACTTTCTCGACGGAGGGCAAGTCCACACTGCCTTCACTTCTCGGATAAACCACTATTGTCGCTTCGTTCAGTAGAGCTTTGTATTCATACCAACTCTCCAGAGTAACTAAGCTGTCCTCGCCGATAACGAGAAACGGTTTGCAGCCGTGAACCTCTGCGAAGTGCCTGACCGTGAAGAGTGAATAAGAGATTCCTCCCCTTTCTCTTTCATAATCAGACACACACGCTTGCTCGACTTCACAGAAAACCTTCTTGAGCCAAGATCTTCTCAGGTCGTATGGTGCAACCGTACTGGAAACTTTGTGAGGAGGAATGTACGCTGGAATAACATAAAGCTTCTCAAGCCGTAGTTTCTCGATCGCCCGAGTCGCTACAGCCACATGTCCCATATGAACCGGGTCGAAAGAACCTCCGAAGATGCCTATCTTAATCTTTGAACACATATTCTTTGTCATCAATAACTACAGTGTCTCCTTCCTCAATCCCCGCATTCCTAAGTTTTGAAGAGAGTCCTCCCTTTTCCAGCTTGTCCATTATGAAACGATCCCTGTATTTGAAAGCTCTGATTTTTCTCGTGTAGAAATCAACGGCCGGTCCAAGAACAACATATCTGCCTTCAGAATCTTTCTCAACTCTGAAGTCTTCCGGATAGGGAGCGGTAAGCACAACCGGTTCGACCTGGGGCAAAGGAAGCTCTTCTTCAACCTTCATCGACGACAAGTAGGAATGATCGCTTTCAACGTTTTTCCAGATCGTCTCTTTCAACGCATTGACTCCCTCGCGAGTAGCAGCCGAGATTGGAATAATATCTTTGCCGATCTTCTTCCTGAATATCTCCAGCTTGTTTTCACGTTCTTCTTGAGGAAGAAGATCGCACTTGTTTGCAACTACTATCTCGGGCTTATCGGCCAGCTCCTTCTTGTAGAATTCAAGCTCGTACCGAATATCGTCATAATCCTGAAGGAAGTCTCTTCCCTCGCTCTCAGAGATGTCCAGGAGATGAACTATAGTCTTGCATCTCTCTATATGCCTCAAAAAGCTGTGGCCGAGACCGACACCCTGATGTGCTCCTTTGATTAAACCCGGAACGTCTGCCACTATGTATCCCTGTTCGTCATTCGCCATAACAACTCCGAGATTGGGCGAGAGGGTTGTGAAGTGATAATTTGCTATCTTCGGTCTAGCATTCGACATAACGGAAATGAGCGTCGATTTTCCGACGTTTGGGAACCCGACCAGTGCAACATCGGCCAGAATCTTCAGCTCCAGCCGAACAAAGAGTTCCTCTCCAGGTTCACCGTTTTCTGCTGCCTTGGGCGCCTGATTCGTTGAAGAGACGAACCTCGCATTGCCCCTTCCACCCTTTCCGCCTCTGGCAATCGCAACGATTTGACCGGGATTGCAAAGGTCGGCAATGATCTCTCCACTCTCCGCATCATATGCAATCGTCCCAACGGGCACTCTTATAACCAGATCCTTTCCCTTCTTTCCGGCCATATTTGAACCGTGACCGCTCTCCCCGCTTTGAGCGATGAATTTCTTCTTGCGTTTGAATTCATAGAGCGTGTTTATTGAATTGGTCGATCTGAGAAAGACATGGCCACCCCTGCCGCCATCGCCGCCGTCAGGACCTCCAAAGGGTATGTACTTCTCTCTTCTGAAGGAAACTGAACCATTTCCTCCATCTCCTGCCTTAACGTATATGCGCCCCGTGTCAACGAGACTTTCCTGATCGTTAGCTAGCACTAGAACACCTCCGCCGTATCTCCATTATGTTATAATAACATTGTTATTGAAAGGAGGAAAGTAGAAGTGGATCACGTTGTCAACGTCGGTTTCGAGTCCTTTGTTGTAAGGGATAGGATTCTCGCCGTTCTTCCTATCGAAAGCTCAGCTGTTCGGCGTCTTAAGCAGCTCGGCATGGAGACAGGCAAGATCGTCAACCTGACTTTCGGAAAGAGAACGAAGGCCGTATTGATAACAGACAGCGGTCACGTAATTTTCTCCTTTCTTCCGCCAAAGAGAATTATAGAAAAACTCTTCAATAATTAGGAGGCTTTATGGACATAAACATGGCACCTTTCGTCCCTTACGTAGTTGAAGACAGAGGGAGGGGTGAAAGAATCTTTGATATTTACACTAAACTGCTTTCAGAAAGAATAGTGTTTCTCGGGTGGCCCATCGATGATGAAGTTTCAAATATAGTCGTGGCTCAACTCCTCTTCCTTGAATCTCAAGACCCCGAAAAGGACATAAGTCTATACATAAACACCCCGGGTGGTTCGATAACTTCCGGATTGGCGATATACGACACAATGCAGTATGTAAAGCCCGACATCTCTACGATTTGCATTGGGATGGCAGCCTCGATGGGCGCGATATTGCTTGCCGGAGGAACAAAGGGAAAGAGATTTGCGCTACCTAACTCAAGGGTAATGATTCACCAGCCTTTCGGTGGTGCAGAGGGAGTAGCCAAAGACATCGAAATCCGGGCGAAGGAGATTCTTTACCTGAGGGACGAACTGAATAAAATCCTTGCCAAACACACTGGACAATCAATAAAGAAGATAGAGAAAGATGCCGACAGAGACTTCTTCATGAGTTCTGCCGAAGCTGTCGAGTATGGGATGATAGACAAGGTAATCGAACAAAAGACGAAAGAAAAAGCAGAAGAATGATAGAGAGAGATTAACCGGCCGGCGCTGAGCGCCGGCTTTTGATGTATCCGGAGTGGATAAAGTGGCCGAAATGACACCGATGATGAAACAATACCTTGAAGTCAAGAGGAATTACAAGGATTGTCTGGTTCTTTTTAGGCTTGGTGACTTCTACGAGACTTTTCTCGATGATGCTAAGCTAGTTTCAAATGAACTGCAGATAGTTCTAACTTCAAGAAACGGGGTGCCGATGGCGGGCGTCCCCTACCACTCAGTTAACGGCTATCTCAAGAAGCTTGTCGAAGCGGGTTACAAGGTTGCGATTTGCGAGCAGACAGAGGATCCCGCGCTTGCGAAGGGACTCGTGAAGAGAGAGGTTACCAGGGTAGTTACTCCTGGAACTCTTGTAGAAGACGAGTTACTACCCGAAAATGCAAACAACTACATTGTCTCTATTGGAAAAGCCGAAGAGAACTTCGTTCTGGCAACGGCAGACGTATCTACCGGTGAGGTACTCCTGTCAAGCGCCGACGACATCGTCTCGTTGAAGGACTCTATCGCAGCTATCGGGCCGTCACAAATACTACTGAAGGAAAGTCTGAAGAACCTGAAGAAGGAGATTTCGTCGGCATCGTTTGCAATGGTAGAGATAGTCGAAGACTGGCATTTTGCACTTTCTTCGAGCATTAATTACATCAAAGAGTTCTATTCGATAGTCGCTATCGATCATCTCGAACTGGATGATACTCAGATCGAGGTTCTCGGAGCTCTGTTCAAGTACCTTGAGTCGATCAATCTCGGTCCCATGAGACATCTTTCGCTTCCAAGGGTTATCAGAAAGTCCGACTCTATGCAACTCGATTCTTCCACTATCGAAAACCTGAATCTCTTCAAGCTCGAAAGAAAGGGTTCGCTCTTCGAGATACTTGATGAAACTGTTACTGCAATGGGAAGAAGAAGGCTGAGACGGTGGCTGTTTTCGCCCCTTGTCGACAAGAATAGAATCGAGGAAAGGCTGGACACTGTTCAAGCGCTAAATTCGGATCGCCGGCTTTTAAATGAACTCAGAGAATATCTGCAGCATGTATTCGATATCGAGAGAATAAGCACCAGACTTTCAATAGAGAAGGCCGCACCAAGAGACCTGCAGTCACTTAGAACCTCCCTCTCGGTGCTACCCTTTATCAAGGAGCTACTCTCGGGCGAACCGGCTCTTGAAAGACTGAGCGACCGGGTCGAACTCTTTCCTGAAGAGCTCGATCTTCTTCAGCGCAGCATCATGGATGAACCCTCCTCAACAGCTGGAGAAGGAAATGTAATCAGAATGGGGTTCAACGAAGAACTGGACGTCCTTCGAGATCTCCTTGACAACTCGGTTGAGAGGATGAAGGCGATCGAAGCTAGTGAAAGAAAAGCAACGGGAATCTCTTCTCTGAAGGTCAAGTTCAACAAAGTCTTCGGTTACTTTCTCGAGGTCCCGAAGAGTCAGACTAACAAGGTCCCCGAGAGCTATACCAGGAAGCAGACTCTTGTGAACTCCGAGAGATATATTACACAGGAGCTCAAGTCGTTTGAAGACAAGATACTGAGCGCAAACGAAAAGATAGAGACACTCGAAAAAACTCTCTTTTCGAGTGTCTGTTTACAGCTTGCTAGTTCACTGGAGAGATTCAAGAGTGTAGCGCTGGTATTATCTGAAATCGACGCTTCTCAGTCGCTGGCATCTGTAGCAAGAAGAAACAACTATTCTCGCCCCCGTTTTTCAGAGCAGGGAAAGGTGAAGGTTTCTAGCTCGAGACATCCTATTGTAGAGAAATTTGTGGCTGACTTCACGCCTAATGACATATCCATGAGCCGTACAGAGAATTTCTTCATTGTAACAGGACCGAACATGAGCGGAAAATCCACTTTCATACGGCAGATTGCCTTGCTCTCGATCATGGCTCAGATCGGCTCCTTTGTGCCTGCAGATGATGCGATGCTATCAATCTATGACAGGGTCTTCACAAGAATCGGTGCAAGGGACGAACTGGCAAGCGGAAAATCGACTTTTCTAGTAGAGATGATGGAGACGGCAACGATCCTCTCCAAGGCGACGGAAGACAGCCTGGTGATCCTGGACGAAGTGGGCAGGGGAACAAGCACCTTTGACGGTATTTCAATAGCATGGGCGGTTTCGGAGTTCATATACGAGGCGGTGGGATGTCACACTATATTCGCCACTCATTTCACGGAGCTAACCGAACTCTCTAATATGTACACGGGCATCAAGAACAAGACTGTCCGCATAGTTGAAACCGAAGAAGGAATAGTATTTCTCCACAAAGTTGTGGACGGAGTTGCAAACAGATCCCACGGAATAGAGGTTGCCAAGCTTGCAGGAGTACCCGAGGCAGTTCTT
Source organism: Mesotoga sp. Brook.08.YT.4.2.5.2. (assembly GCF_003351125.1). Classification (NCBI taxonomy): domain Bacteria; kingdom Thermotogati; phylum Thermotogota; class Thermotogae; order Kosmotogales; family Kosmotogaceae; genus Mesotoga; species Mesotoga sp. Brook.08.YT.4.2.5.2. Next base: position 30,758 of record NZ_JPGZ01000011.1, on the reverse strand, counting down.
TCCAGGGCAAAAGAGATTTTGAAGGTGATCTCCAAGCAGTCTGCCCTGGACAAAGCGGTCAGGGTATTGACAGCCGAAGATCTCAAGGAGATAAGGCAATCAAAGAAAGGAAAGATGAACAGAAATCAGATCACTCTATTTTGATGCTGATAAGACATTCTGCATTCCGGAGGTTGGGCATGTCGAGAATCGAAAGGTTTCGAGAAAAGCTTAGAGAAAGCAAGCTTGACGGGTTTGTTCTTTACAACATGGAGTCCAGCAATCGCTCCAATTCCTGGTATCTATCCGGGTTTTCCGGCTCTTTCTCAGTTCTTATTGTGACCCCGAAGGGCGAGTACATAGTGACTGATTCGAGGTACTTCACTCAAGCCGAAATTGAAACGCACTTCAAGCTGATCCCTTTCAACAATGGCGACGAACTCAAAGACGTAATTCAGGCGACGCTGGCCAAAGATGGAGCCAGCCGTGTGGGATTTGAGGAAGAGACGATCAGCTATGGTCTTTACAAGCGAGTCTTCTCCCAGCTAGGCGTCGAACTTGAACCCGTAGACAGTATTCTCAAGGATCTTAGGATGGTAAAGTCTCCGGAGGAAGTCGAGAAGATGAGACTGGCAGTCAAGATCGCCGAAGATGCGCTTACAGAGACTTTCAACTTCATTCGTCCGGGAAGGACTGAGGAAGAAGTATGTGCGGCACTCGAATATGAGATCAGGAAGAGAGGAGGCTACCTTGCCTTCGAGACGATAGTGGGCAGCGGACCGAGAAGCGCAATAGTTCACGGCAGACCGTCCAATAGAACACTCCAGGAAGGCGATTTTCTCTTGATCGACTACGGGGCAAGGGTAGACGGCTACAACTCGGATATTACAAGAACTTACAGTATAGGGGAACCGTCTGACGAAATGGTGAAGGTTTATGAAGTGGTTCTCAAAGCGCAAACAGAAGCTAAGAACGCCTCAAAGGCAGGGGTTATAGGAAGCCAGATACACGAAGTTGCAGCAAGTATAATTAGAGAGGCGGGTTATGGCGACTACTTCGGTCACGGCCTGGGCCACAGTCTGGGAATGGACACTCACGATGGCCAGGGGCTTTCTCCTAAGAACTGTAATCCTATCCCGGCCGGAGCGGTCATTACGATAGAGCCGGGCATCTATCTTCCCGGCAAATTTGGGGTTAGAATAGAAGACGATTGTTATTTTTGTGAAAGCGGAGTAGAAGTTCTGACAAATCTAGATAGAGAGTTGAAGATTCTTTAGAGATCCGGAGGTGGCTTCTAGATGATAGAAGTTGGAAAGATTAGAAAGGGAACGCCTCTTATCATTGATGGAGATATTTACATCGTGACTGAAGCAAATAAGCACTCAATGGGAAGAGGAGACGGGATAATTCGGACGAGGATGAAGAACATCAAGACCGGCCTCGTTAGGCAATTCACGTTCCAGGCAAGTGAGAAAGTGGAGGAAGCGGCGCTTTCATTCAGACATGTGCAGTACCTTTACTCGGAGGATGAGATGTTCCACTTCATGGACCTCGAAACATTTGAGCAGTATACAATCGGTTTAGACGAGATGGGAGATGCCCTGGACTACATAAAGGAGAATGAAGTGGTGGATCTTCAGTTCCATGAAGATAGGCCGATAGGTATTGTTCTTCCGAACACTGTGGTTCTGGAGGTGAAAGACACCGCTCCCGCTTACAAAGGCGACACGGTTTCGGGAAGCGGCAAACCGGCCGTTCTGGAGACGGGGCTCAAGGTGACGGTTCCATTCTTTGTCGAAAACGGTGAGTTGATTCGAGTAGACACAAGAACCGGCGAATACATCGAGAGAGCATAAGGAGAAAGGAGGGAGAATTATGGATTTTGAAGAGACTGATCTCGGCAGAATCGAGATCTCGGAGGCAGTGATCCGGGATATCGCTATTCACTCCTACATTGAATTTCTGAAATTCGATCCTAAGGAAGCCAAAGCACGAAAAGAAGCCAAGTCTACGGTAGATATCGACCTCGACGAAAAGGTCGACGGTACGAAGACTGTCAAGATATCGGTAAACACAAAGATCAAGTATGGTGTCTCTATACCCTCATATGCCAGAAAGATGCAGGAGAAGCTGAAAAACGATGTTGAAAGCTTCAGCGGCATAAAGGTTGAAGACGTTTCCATCACTATCGAAGATGTCTTTGAAGAGGCCCAAAAACCAGTGATTATTGAGGAAGAAGAGCTCGAAAAGAGCGAAGCAAAACCTGAACCGGAAGAGATGAAACCAGAAGCGACTGAAGCGGAAGAGCCTGAAGACGAAGAAAAAGAGAAAGAGGTTTGAAGAGGTGAAGGCAGGTCTAAACAGAAGCAGACGAAGAATGAGGGAAATTGTTTTCAGTGCGATCTATCAGTATGACTTCAACGAAGACGTGGAGACTTCATCTGATTACCTTGAAAGGGAGTTGAGCTTCTTCTCGATGGAAGACGAAATGAAGTTGAGAACACGTAAGTACTTCGAGAGCATCTTGAAGTATCGAAGCGATATTGACGAAGTGATACGAAAACACCTTATGAACTGGACATTCGAGAGACTTGCCTCGATCGATAAGAACGTCCTTAGGCTTGGAGCGTATGAGATCATTTATGAACCCCAGATACCAATTGAGGTGACACTTAACGAATCGATCGACATCGCCAAGAAGTACGGTTCGGAGCAGGGCGGGAAATTCGTAAACGGCGTTCTCGACAGAATTGCTCGGGAGTGCGCATCAACAGAGAAAAAGCATTTATGAGGAGGAGACCATGCTGACCGATCTGGAGATAGCACAAAAAGCAGAGCTGAGGGAGATTGACGAAGTTGCCTCATCGATTTCGATTCCCGACAAACACTTGAGGAGATTTGGAAAGTACGTAGCGAAAATATCTCACCTATACCTCAATGAGCTGCAGGATAGACCCGATGGAAAGCTGGTTCTTGTTACGGCCATAAGTCCAACAAGCGCAGGTGAAGGAAAGACGACAACTTCTGTGGGTCTGGCAATGGCACTAAACAAGATCGGGAAGAAGACCTTCGTAACTCTCAGAGAACCATCCGTTGGACCGATAATGGGAATCAAGGGAGGGGCTGCCGGAGGCGGCTACTCTCAGGTGCTTCCGATGGAAGAAATCAATCTGCACTTCACAGGAGATTTTCACGCGGTATCGATGGCACATAATCTTCTTTCGGCTGTTATTGATGCACATATTAACTTCAAGAATGAATTGAAAATAGATCCGACGCAGATATACTGGCCGAGAACAATGGACATGAACGATCGGGCTCTCAGACAGATCATCGTGGGGCTAGGCGGTTCGGCAAACGGCTATCCCAGAGAAGATTCATTTGTAATAACCGCCGCATCTGAGATCATGGCTATCATTTGCCTTTCGAAGAACCTCGTTGACCTGAAAGAGCGCCTCTCGAAAATCATTGTGGCTAGAAGTTACGACGGAGAGTTCATAACAGTTGAGGATTTGGACGTCCAGGGCGCGATGGCAACTCTACTCAAAGACGTTCTTGATCCGAACCTAGTTCAGACTCTTGAAGGAACTCCGGCTTTCGTTCACGGAGGCCCGTTCGCGAACATCGCCCACGGAACAAACACCCTGACTGCCACAAAGATGGCTCTCAAGCTTTCCGATTGCGTAATTACCGAGGCAGGCTTTGGAGCGGATCTAGGCGCACAGAAATTTCTTGACTTTGTCTGTCAGGTCGGCGACCTGAATCCAAGCGCAGTGGTTCTCGTTGCTTCGATCAGAGCGCTGAAGCTAAACGGAGGTGCTTCCAAGAACGAAATCCAGGAAGAAGATATCGAGAGCCTGAACTATGGGTTCAAGAATCTCAAGGTTCATTTTGAGAACCTCAGAAAGTATGGGATCCCTGTAGTTGTGGCTCTAAACGAATTCCCAACAGATACGGCGAAGGAAAGGGAAACGTTTGACGCTCTATGCAAGGCTGACTCTATACCTTACGAATTGTCGAAAGTGTGGGCCGAGGGCGGTGCAGGTGGAATCGATCTCGCAAAGAAGCTACTTGAGGTCATTGATCAGCCCAATAGCTACAAGCCCCTGATACCAATGGAAGCTCCGTTTGAGGAAAGGCTGGAAAAACTTGCAAAGGAAATCTACAGAGCCGGAAGAGTAGATCTTGAACCAGCGGCTAAGAGCAAACTCAGGCTCTTTAAGAAGAAGGGTCTCGACCGTCTTCCGATAATCGTCGCCAAGACCCAGTACTCAATTTCTGACGATGATAAAAAGCTTGGAGCGCCGGAAGGCTACACTTTCAAAGTACGAGATCTCAATCTATCGGCAGGTGCCGGATTCATAGTTGTGGTTGCCGGCAAGATAATGCTGATGCCCGGACTCGGAAAGGATCCCAACGCGAAGCACATAGATATCGACGCAGACGGAAAGATCAGCGGGCTCTTTTGAGGTGATGAAGATGATACTTGATGGAAAGATCGTTTCAGAGAGTATTTATTCTGATGTCAAAGAGAAGATCAAAGAGAGAGCGGGAAATCTTCCTTCGCTCGTTCTCTTCTGCGATGAGCCCGATGCTTCTAACAAGTCGTATATGAGATCAATAAAGAAGCAGGGGGAAAAACTCGGCATAGAGGTCATTGTTCACGACAGCGGGATCAATCCCATCGAAGAGATCTCGAAGATGAACAACGACAAAAGCGTTGCGGGAATAATGGTTATGCATCCTCTTAAAAACGCCGATGAAAAGGCGGTTCTGGCCGCTCTCGATCCGGGAAAGGATCTGGAGGGTCGGACGGTATCGAACCTCGGCGGAATAATCAACGACGAGGAGTTTTTCGCTCCTCCAACTGCCGAGGCCGTGATGGAGATTCTGAGTTACTACGGAATCGAAGTCAAAGGCAGGGACATAACTATTGTTGGAAGATCAAACACGGTCGGAAAGCCTCTGGCACTGCTGCTTCTCAAAAAAGGTGTAGACGGTACGGTTACCGTTTGCCACTCGAGGAGCAGGGACATCTCCGAAAAGACTTTCAACGCCGATATAGTGGTTAGTGCCGTTGGAATAGCGAAATTCGTGCATCGAGAGATGATCAAGCCAGGGAGCATTGTAATAGATGTGGGAATCAATTTTGTTGACGGCAAGCTGGTTGGAGACGTTGACTTCGATGAAGTCAGCCAGATAGCTGCAGCGATAACCCCTGTTCCCGGAGGAGTGGGCAGCGTAACGACGGCGCTCTTGTTCAGGCACTACACAAAATCCCTTGAAAGATTGGAGTCTTAGCAGATGAATGAACAGCCACTATTCAGGCGACTAAAAGACTACTCCTATGCCCAGCTGGAGGTTCTTGCCAGCGAAATTCGCGACACGATAACGAGAGTAGTTTCCTCTAACACAGGTCATCTGGCTTCCAACCTGGGTACCGTCGAGCTGACAATTGCGTTATATAGAGTGTTCGATCCCGATGAAGACGTTTTAATATGGGATACGGGACACCAGGCATATACTCACAAGCTGCTTACGGGGAGATACGGTTCCTTTGGCTCCTTGAGGAAGAAGGGTGGAGTTAGCGGTTTCCTTAACAGGATTGAGAGTCCGTATGACTTCTTCGGTGCCGGCCATGTAGGCACGGCTCTTCCTGCCGCAATGGGTATAGAGCAGGCAGATAACATATTCCGAAGCTCAAGGAATGTCGTTGTTGTTGCCGGAGATGGGGCCTTGACTTCGGGAATGGCACTGGAAGCTTTGAATCAGATGAAGGACATAGGCTCGAAGATAAAGGTGATCGTTAACGATAACGGAATGAGTATCGGAAAGAATGTGGGGAGTCTTTCGTCTTCTCTTGCCGAACTGAGACTCAATCCTGTGTACAGAGAAATGAAGGGCGATCTCAAGAACACGCTTGAAGCGATGAAACTGGTAAGCCTGGAGCAGTTCCTGTCGAAAATCAAGAGCGGCCTGAAGGCCTCAATTCTAGGCGGAAACTTGTTCGAAGACATGGGGCTAAACTACATTGGTCCGGTTAAAGGCCACGACTTCCAGGAGATGGAGGCCGTGTTTTCGGCAGTCAAGCAGCTCAGGGAACCCTTCCTGGTACATGTTGTCACAAAAAAAGGCAAAGGTCTTGAGTATGCAGAATGCAACCCTACCAGGTTCCACAGTGTCAGCAAGATCGACCCGGATAGTGGAGAGAAGATCTCGAACAGCGGCGAACTTTCTTACAGCGAGGTCTTTGGAAAGGTCCTGACAGAGCTTGCGGAGGAAGATCCTTCCATATCGGCAATAACCGCCGCAATGCCAGACGGAACGGGACTGGCAGAGTTTGCGAAGAAATATCCTGCCAGATTGTTCGACCTTGGCATAACGGAGCAGCTTTGCACCACTTTCGCCGCAGGGATGGCAGCAGCGAAGACGAAGCCGGTCTTTGCAGTATATTCGACTTTCTTGCAAAGAGCCTTGGATCAGTTGATCCATGATGTGGCCCTTCAGGATCTGCCGGTACTATTCGCAGTAGACAGGGCAGGAATAGTTGGGCAGGACGGACCGACCCATAACGGAATCTTCGATATTGCTTTCCTTTCGATGATTCCAAATATGCAAATTCTTGCACCTTCGAGCCTGAAGGAACTGGCGAACATGATCTTCACTCTCTTCGCTGAGAAATGGATCGACCATCCCACTGCGATTAGATATCCGAGAGAGACGGAACTCCAGAGCATCGACGAGATTCTCTCGAACCTGAGGAAGATAGAGCTGTTCAAGTGGGAAAAGGTGATCGACGGAAAGGAAGCCGCCATTCTTGCAACAGGAGCAATGGTTTCCAGGAGCAGGGAGGCCGCTCTCTTGAACGGATATGCACTCTATAACTGCCGATCAATAAAGCCGTTCGACAAAGCGGCTCTAGGACAAATCTTTGCCGATTACGACCTGATTGTGACGGTTGAAGAGGGAATTATGAGCGGGGGCTTCGGCTCCAACGTAGCACTTGAAGCTATTAGGCAGAATTACAATGGTAGAATCGATATTATTGCAATTGAGGACCGTTTCTCTTCTCACGGCACAAGGGAAGAGGTATTGAATGAGCTGGGGCTAGATGCCAGGGGAATAGAGAATAGAATCTCTAAACTGAGAGGTGAAAAGAATGCAAGTAACTACAGAATTCGGTAAGATCGATATTTCTCTTCAGGCGATATCTTCGATAGTCAAAAAGGTTGTATCTGAGTCTTACGGACCGGTGAACGTCGGATCGCCCCAAACGGGCTTTTTGACAAAGCTTTTCGGCACGGGAGAGGATTCCAGAAAGGGAATCAAAGTAACCGAGGAGATCGACGGCACGCTTGAGATAGACATCGATTTGATTCTCGAGTACGGGGTAAGAATTCCCACAGTCGTTGAAAACATCCAGGAAAATGTATTTCACAAGCTGAAGGAGCTTACTGAAGCAACCAATATAAAGGTGAATATTCACGTTGTCGGCTTGCAGGATTGATGGGAGGCAAAAGAGATGAAACGGATCAACGGCAAGTTTTTTGTCGCCGCCTTCCAGAAAGCCGCTGAACGACTTCTGGCAAATAAAGATGAGATCAACGCGCTTAATGTCTTTCCTGTTCCAGACGGAGATACTGGATCGAATATGGCGGCCGCTATGATAGACGCATGCGAGTATCTCGATAGATTGAAGAAAGATGATTTGGTGAGCGTTCTGGAAGCGGTCAAGACCGGCATGTTGATGGGTGCCCGTGGGAACTCCGGTGTTATTCTATCTCAAATATTCAGAGGATTCGCCGAGGGAATCGGAAACAGAAAGTTTGTTGGCACAAAGGCCTTTACCGAGGGCCTGCAAAAAGCAAAAGAAGTCGCTTATAGATCCGTAATGAAACCGGTTGAAGGTACGATGCTTACAGTTGTGAAGGTTACCGCAGAGACTGCCAACGAGCATTACGGAGACATTGAAGATTTCGAAGAGTATTTCGAGAATCTTATCAAAGTGGCTTTTGACACGGTGGAGAAGACACCGACCCTCCTGCCTAAACTAAAGGAAGCTGGAGTAGTAGATTCTGGAGCAAAGGGATTGGCTCACATATTCGAAGGATTCCTGCTGGCAATAAAGGGCGAGTTGGAACTCGAAGGACCTATTCAGCAAATGCCGCAGGCAATGGGTTCTTCAACTGAACGAATCGTCGAGATCGTAAGGGAAGAACTCAAGTTCACTTACTGTACAGAACTGATAGTCAACCTTAACGACTCCGAGAACCCCGAAGAAACTTCGGAAGTAATGAAGGCATACCTTGAAGAGATGGGCGATTCAATCGTCATGGTTCACCAGGATGAATTGATAAAGATTCACGTACACACAGATCATCCCGGAGATGTAATCGAGAAGTTTCTGGGAATCGGTTTTCTTCAGAAGGTGAAGATAGATAACATGAGGGTCCAGCATGAACATATAGTTGACATTCAGTCTAGAGGGCCCGAGATGTACGGCAACGGAAAACATCACGGAGTCATTGTGGTCTCGCCTGGAGACGGTCTCGCAGATGTTCTTAAGAGTCTTGGAGTTGATTTTGCAGTAAAGGGCGGCCAGACCATGAATCCGAGTTTGAAGGATCTTTACGAAGCTATCAGCCGAGTTACGGCCAACAAGGTAATAGTGCTTCCGAACAATCCAAACATAATTCTTACCGCAAAAGAGGCGGCGAATGCAATTCACGACGACAACCCCGAAAAGCAGGTTTACATCATCCCTACACGCACCGTTCAGGAAGGGATAGCGGCTATGACCGTCTATAACGACGAGATGGAAACCGAGTCGTTGATTGCCGAGATGAAAGAATCGGCCGAAGCAGTTTTTCCGATCTCTATTACATATGCCGTGCGTGACTCAAGCATGAAAGGAAAGAAGATAAAGAAGGGTGAATACATCGCGATAGGAAGAGAAGGCTTGATAAGCTCGGGCAGGAAGCTCGAGAAGCTTGTCCATGACTCGATTAAGATCGCTCTTGGCAAAGACACCGACAAGGAAGTGGTCACAATTTTTTACGGATCGGAAGTCTCCGAGGAAACTGCCGGGAAGCTCCTTGAATCTCTTTCAGGAAACTTCTCGGATCTTGAATTCGAAATCCACAGCGGTGGACAGCCATACTATTACTACCTGATTTCAATTGAATAGATTACCATTTCAGGAGGGAACGATGTACTTACAGGACGTAGTAGTAAAACTTAACTCATACTGGTCCGGTCAGGGGTGTATAATCGACCAGCCGTATGACCTGGAAATGGGTGCGGGAACATTTCATCCCTCGACATTCCTAAGATCGCTGGGCAAGAAGCCCTGGAAAGTCGCCTTCATCCAACCAAGCAGAAGACCCACAGACGGTAGATACGGCGAAAACCCGATGAGGGTTCAGAGGTATTTCCAGTATCAGGTGATTATCAAGCCCAACCCTGAGAATTCCCAAGAACTCTATCTTGGTTCTCTTGAAGCCCTCGGAATAAACCCCGTGGAACATGATATTCGATTCGTGGAAGACAACTGGGAATCTCCGACTCTCGGGGCCTGGGGAGTGGGCTGGGAGGTCTGGTTAGATGGAATGGAGGTCAGTCAGTTTACGTATTTCCAGCAGGTTGGCGGAATCGACGTAGACCTCGTTTCTCTCGAGATCACCTATGGACTCGAAAGAATCACAATGTATCTTCAAAAGAAAGCGAACATATTCGATATAGACTGGAATGAAGAGTTCAAGTATGGAGATGTATTCCTGGAGAACGAGAAAGAGTTCTCGGCCTACAATTTCGATGTGGCAAATACTTCCAGGCTCTTCGATCTCTACAGATTCTATCGCGAAGAATTCGATCTATGCATGAAAAACGGACTTGTAAGACCTTCTTACGACTATATGATCAAGTGCTCTCACGCCTTCAATCTTCTTGACGCCAGGAATGCCATCAGCGTATCTCAGCGTCAGAGCTACATCAAATCTATAAGAGAGATGGCAAAAACAGTTGCCGAAGCATATGTAGCCAAGGAGGCCAATTCAGATGAATGATCATAAGGCACTGCTTGAAGTCGGAATTGAAGAGCTTCCTTCAAGTGAGGTTCAAGGAATGAGAAAACAGCTCTTAGAGAGAATAGAGAAGTCTCTCGAGAGTAATCGTTTGGGTTATGGAGGAATCGAGATCTTCGTTGCCAGCAGGCGATTCGGAGTGTTAATTCGAGACATAGAATCCAGTCAGGCGGACTTTGTGGAAAAGAGAAAAGGCCCGTCAGAGAAGATCGCCTATAGGGACGGCGAACCGACCAAGGCGCTCCTTGGATTCCTTAGGGGAAGTAACTCTCAGCTTGACGAAGTGAGTATTGAAGACGGATATGTATACGTAGAGAGACATATAAGGGGAAAGACTGCCAGAGAACTCTTGCCTCAGATCTTCTCAGATATGTTGCGATCGCTGGATTTCAAGAAGCCGATGCGTTGGGGAGACGGAACTTATAGATTTGTGAGGCCGGTCAAGTGGATAGTTGCTATGCTTGACTCCGAAATCCTCGATATGGAGCTCTTCGGAAAGAGATCGTCAAACAAGTCCAGGGGACACCGTTTCTTCTTCGATGAAGTTGAAGTATCGCCTGAGAATTACTTTCAGAATTTGAGAGATGCTCTGGTGATCGCTCGAGAGAGCGACAGAGAAGAAAGAACTCTCTCTGAAATCAGAAGAATTGAGTCGGATATTAATAGCCAGATTCCTGTTGATGAAGAACTGCTTGCCGAAGTCGTTTCTTTGACAGAATACCCAACGGCAGTTCTGGGAAACTTCATGGAGAAGTACCTCTCACTCCCGCCTGAAGTAATCATCGTAACTATAAAGCACCATCAGAGAACTTTCCCGGTCTACAAAGAAGGCAAGCTGACTAACGGCTTTGTTGCCTTTCAAGACGGACCAGATGATCCGCTGGGAAACATTCGATTAGGGTACGAGGAAGTTATAAACGCAAGGCTCGAAGACGCCTTCTTCTACTTCGAGAAAGACAAAGAGAAACCGATCGAGAACTACGTAGACGGATTGGAAGGAATCCTCTTTCAGCGGGGGCTTGGCACTCTGAAAGACAAAACCGACAGAACGATAGCACTTTCAGAGGCGATCTCTAAGAAACTCGGAGCCAAGAGAGAAGAACTGCTGGAGGTTAAGAGAACCTCTCTTCTTGCGAAAGCAGATCAAACCACAAGAGTCGTGCAGGAGTTTCCGGAGCTTCAGGGGATAATGGGAAGAATCTACGCTGAACTGTCCGGCGAGAATCCCGACGTCTGTACTGGAATAGAGGAGCACTACCGTGACAATGTGGTTCCGGCAACTCTGGCCGGTGCCGTAACCGGAATATCCGATCGTATAGATACTTTGGTCGGTAATTTCATGATAGGGAACATACCCTCTGCATCGAAGGATCCGTACGCTCTGAGGAGAAAGACTTCTTTCATATTCAAGACAATGCATCATCTCGGATGGAAACTCGATCTTCTCGGTCTGATTGAAGAAGCTTCCAGTGCCCTTGCCGGGGTGAATAGTGAAACACTTGATGCCATCACCGACTTCTTCTCTAACAGATTCGAAGCGTTCCTTCTTGAGAAGGGCTTCTCGATGAACATAGCACGATCGGTGAAGGTGTGGTGGAGGTTCCCGTATCTCGGAGTTCGCGCGGCCGAAGCGATCTCAGAGTATGTAAAGAAGGAGGATTTTACAGATCTTCTAGTAGCTTATCAAAGGGTCCACAATATAAGCAGAGGTCATTCGAGCAACTTTTTTGACGGTTCTAAGTTCGTCGAGCAGGCCGAACGTGACTTACTGAACAACTATTTGAAATGCTTCGACGATGTAATGGAAGCGCTCGAGCGCGACGATTTCGAGAAATCGCTCCTGTTACTGACATCTCTTAAGCCTCACATAGACAGATACTTCGACGATGTCTTTGTTATGGCCGAACAGGAAGATATCCGCCTCAACAGACTAGGCTTCCTCAAATCTCTAGATCAGCTCTTCTTGAAGATAGGCGATCTCTCGCTGCTTCTCGAAGAAGAGAGAGCGTGAAGCGTCGGTGAAGTCCGGGACTGTTGCTTTAGTGGGAAAGCCCAATGTGGGAAAGTCCACATTGATAAACACCATTATCGGAGAGAAGATTGCTATCGTCTCCGATAAACCGCAGACAACGAGAAACCGGATCGGCGGAATACTAACGACTGAGGAGGGCCAGATCGTCTTCTACGACACGCCCGGAATTCACAAACCTCTTCACAGACTCGGGCAATACATTCTAAAAGTCGCGACTTCATCGCTGGCCGGATCGGATCTTCTGCTGGTTATAGTCGACCCGACGGACGGGCTTCGCGAGTCGGACAGGCTCGTTGCCAATCATGTTAATCAAAGCCGAATTCCTGTCTTTCTCGCCATCAACAAGATTGATGAATACAAAAACGAAAGGCTTATTCAGGACTTCAAAGCAAAGGCCGAAGAGCTTTTCGAAAACGTTCGAAAGACTTTCCTGATCTCTGCTAAGAGCGGAGATGGTGTTAAAGAGATAATTGAAGATGTCTTCGACTTTCTTCCAGAGGGAAAGATGCTTTTCCCCGAAGACCTGATAACTGATCGTTCTTCCAGATTCATGGCATCGGAAGTAATTCGAGAAAAGGTTCTGCAGAACACCAGACAGGAGATCCCCCACTCGGTGGGAGTTGTTGTTCGGGAGTTCAAAGACGAAGGTAGTATACTGAAAATAAGAGCCGATGTAATCGTAGAGAGGAGCAGTCAGAAACCGATAATTCTCGGCAAGGGCGGCTCGATGATCAAGACCATCGGCACTGAAGCGAGGACGGATCTCGAATACATATTCGACCAGAAAGTCTTCCTCGATCTCTTTGTCAAGGTAAGAGAAAAGTGGAGAGATAAAGATTCCTTTATACAGGAGTTCACAAACCTAAGAGACGAACTTCAGTAGACCGGGGGGATGTAAATGAAAAAGGGAAAGGCGACTTTCGTTCTCTTTCTTATGCTCTTCATGATGGTCCTTCTAAACGCGGACCAGATGGTCATGTCTCCGAACATCGGGGAAATCGAGACCGAATTTGGAATAACAAAAGCAGACATTGGCCTCATCCAGGGTTCATTCACTATCGTCGGCGCCCTCATTTCACTTCTATGGGGCTTCCTGGCAGACAAGTACAGTAGAAAACACCTTCTGCTATTCAGCGTTTTGGTGGGCGAGATCCCATGCTTCCTGTCTGCCTTCGTCCAGACTTTCCCTCAGCTCTTCATTACACGGGCTTTGACGGGGATCGGGGTAGGAGCTCTCTTTCCAGTCGTCTTTTCGTACGCCGGAGATGCTTTCAAAGAGTCTCAGAGAGCAAAGGTCAATTCCTTCCTCTCTACGGCAATATCTTTGGGAGCCATTGTAGGGATGGTAATTGCCGGCTTCACCGGCACATCTCTTGGCTGGAGAACGCCCTTCATCATCGTATCTCTTCCGAACATTGTCCTCGCGTTCCTATTCTTCCTGTTCGCTGAAGAACCAAAGAGAGGAGCCGCCGAAGTGGCTGTCGGCGAACTCGTGGATCAGGGGATAAATTACATCGGAAAAGTTAGACTGTCCGACTACAAGGAACTCTTCAAAGTGAAGACGAATCTGATTCTCTTCATACAGGGTATTTTGGGAACGATTCCCTGGGGAGCAATACCGTACTATCTTGTGAACTACTTCGAAACCTCGAAAAACCTCTCAAAGGAATCGGCCACCTTGATTTTCATTTTCTTTGGAGTCGGAAACGTGCTTGGAATATTCTTCGGAGGTCTTGTCGGTGGTCTATTGTATAAGAAGAAGCCGTCATACATGCCTCTCTTCAGTGGAATAACGACAATAATCGGCACTTTCGTGGCTCTCCTGGCCCTGAACTTCCCACCAGTTGAGGGAGCCGGCAGCTTCATAATGCTGGGAGCGCTTGGAATGGTTGCTGCCGCTTCAGCGTCTATGACCGGACCAAACATGAAGACCATGCTGATGAATGTCAATCCCCCGGAAAACAGGGGAAGGATATTCTCGGTTTTCAACTTGACAGATTCTCTCGGAACGGGATTTGGGCAGTTCTTTGCAGGAACCCTGGCCACGGCAGTAGGCTCGCTGGGAGTCGCAATGAACGTTTCCGCGCTCTTCTGGCTTCCTTGCGGACTGGTGCTTCTTACTGCAGTACTGGCTTTCCCTAGAGACATCGACTCCCTTCACAGAAAGATGAAAGAGACTGCTCTCACTATGGGGAGGGGAAAATAGAGGCTTGTCAAGGGGTCGAAATTGATTACAGGACTGCCTTTGACTTGGAATATCGAAAAGAAAGTTGTATAATCTAATTGCTGAAGTAACCCTCAGACCGCTTCGCTGCCCTCGAAAAGGGCAGCAATTTTTATTTATAATGGTTATTTGCATAGATTTCTTCTTTGGGCTTGCTCGAAGTGCCTCGATTTTAGGAACGATACTTACTTGGTGAGGAAATAATCTGCGATTCCCGTAACCAGGGCCTCAACAAGCTTTTCTCTGTAATCACTGGTAGAGAGAAGGACATCTTCTTCGGGATTTGACATGAACCCCGCTTCGAAAATCAGCACGGGAACTTCAGACCAGTTGAACCCCGTCATGTCGTCACGAACTCTGATTCCGAGAGACTTGATCCCGCTTATTTGAAGCAAGCTCGCATGGATCTTCTCGGCGGCCTTCCTGCTCTCTTCGTAGATCGGTGCAGTGTATTTGGACGATGAAGAAGGAATAATCACCATGAACCCCTTCAGAGTATTATCAGAGCTATAATCTGCATGAACACGAATGCATAAGTCCGCATTAGCCTCATTTGCGATCTTCGCTCTTTCAATATTGCTCAAATTGACATCATGGCTCTCTCTTGTCATCACGACGTCGAACCCTTCCTCAAGAAGCCTGTCCCTCAGCATGAACGACAATTCCAGATTGAAAACATACTCGGGGATTCCCGTAGATACGCCGCGAGTCCCCGTGGAAACCTTCGCCTTTGTTGTCTCGGAACCGGGAGCGATCGGCTCATGAGTCAGATCGGCCTCCTTCTGATGACCGGGGTCGATACAGATAGTTAGCGAGAAACCAAGAGCGGCTAACAACATTACAACTATTAGAAGTACTATTCTGTTCTTTGAATGCATGGAACCACTCCTAATTATTAGTCAATAAAGATTATAACTTCTTTACGAATCGACAAGGTTAAACCTCAAAACTTGTAGTTACATTCACGGTCCACTCGGAAACGGAGACCCATTGACGGTGAACTGTCATACGCTTCCAGACGTGTCGGCCTCTCCTCCTGTCGAAGTCGGCCTTACTTCGTCGTGCAGCGAGCATCACTTCCCCGGACGATCCTCCGGGCCTCCGTCCCTGGGGAACTTAGCAATGCTTTCATTTCAATCCGGCATCTTCCCGAACTCGCTTTCTAGGTTATAATTATCAAGGAGGTGAGAGCTATGGCAAGCACTTACAGAAAAGAGATGCTGGAGTCAGAGATAATGAAGGTTCTCACAGTAGCTCTATCATCTTACACAGGCCACAACGACTCGCTTGGAATGACTTCCATTGTTAGGGTAGAACTCAGCAAGGACAAGAGATTCGCAACGATATTCGTCAGCTTGATGGGTCCTGACGATAGAAAGAAGAAACTCGTTGAGAAGCTGAATGAAGACAAGGGGATCTTCAGAACGGCTATTGCAAAGAATATCAGGTTATTCAAAGCTCCCGAAATACGCTTCAAGGAAGATATTGGAATTGAGGCAAGCCTCAGGGTAGCACAGTTGCTTGAACAGATCGAAAAGGAGAAAAAAGAGTCGAATAATGAGTGACGGAATAATACTCGTTGACAAGCCCGTTGGTGTAACCTCTCACGATGTTGTCAACCTTCTTCGCAGGAAACTGAATACAAAGAAGATCGGTCATGCGGGAACACTTGACCCTTTTGCAAGCGGACTTCTGATTGCCGGAATCAAAAAGGGAACCAGATTGCTCGAGTATTTCCTTGAAATGGATAAGACATATAGAGCGGAGCTTGAACTGGGGAGGATAACCGACACCTTCGATATCACAGGAAAGACAGTTGAAGAGAGAGAAGTTCCCGAGATCTCGATTGACGACATAACTTCGGTTTTGAAGTCGTTCGAAGGAGAGTATTTGCAGGTGCCGCCTGCATACTCTGCAAAAAAGCACAACGGAGAAAGACTGTACAAACTAGCTAGAGAGGGGAAGATCATAAACCTTCCACCGAAATCTGTGAAGGTTCACTCAATAGAACACATAACTCTCTCACAGAACAAGGTCACCTTCACCGCAAGGGTCTCGAAGGGGACTTATATAAGATCGCTAGTCATGGACATTGGCTACAAGCTTGGCTGTGGAGCGACAACCACTAACCTCCGACGAATTTCGCAGGGCAGATTTTCGGTAGACAACTCATACAGTATAGATGATGTTTCGCAGATCTCCGTAATCCCAATGGAGGAAGCAGTGGATTTTTTGCCCGGTCTTCTCCTCAGCGAGTCCGAAAGCAGCAAGGTGTTACTAGGTAATCAGATCCATGCTAACGGAGTTGCCGGCATCTTAGGGCACTTCGAGAAAGACGAGATTATCAGGATAATTGGAAGCGACGAGCGGCTTATCGCAGTGGCCAAATCCGAGCGCACCTCCTCATTCTTGAAGACGCTTATCGCGAAAGACTCCAAAGAAAGAGTGGCCAAACTCGTGAAGGTTCTCGGTGCATGAAATGTATGTAGCCTGTATAGGTAACTTCGATGGCGTACATCTTGGGCATAGAGCGATCATGAAAACAACGGTAGATGTTTCAGAAAGCCTTAAGATGCAGAGCACAGCTATATCAATCGTCTATCCCTGGGGATACTACTTCCCCAATTTTCCCGGCATCATCTATCCTGTTGCCCAGCGTTTGGAGCTTATCCTGGCAACAGGTATAGAGAGAGTAATTACTGCCAACATGGCCGATATAAGATACCTTGAGCCGGAGAAGTACATCTCGGGCCTTGTGAAGCAGGGCGTAAAAGCCTTTGTAGTAGGTAAAGACTTCACATTCGGAAGCGGTGCAAAGGGAAACGTCGATCTTTTGGAGAGACTTTCCAAAGAGATGGATTTCGGCGTTGTAGTAGTTCACGATACACTTCATAACGAAAGAAGAGTCAGCAGTAGCTGGATAAGGGAGAGCCTTGTCAAAGGTGATATCGGATTGGCTAACACTCTCCTGGGGAAGAAGTACTCTATACGGGGAAAAGTGTACAAGGACAAACAGCTCGGTTCGAAAATAGGTTTTCCCACAGCAAACATAAGCAGGGGAGACGAGAAGCTGGTAACACCGAAGTCGGGAGTTTACATTGTCAAGTCGCAGATCAACTCAAGAGACTACTTCGGCCTGCTAAACATTGGATTCAGACCGACAATAAACACTTCCGAAGAGGTGAAGTACGAGATCTACTTCTTTGATTACTCGGGCAGCCTCTATGACAGAAATCTAGAGCTGGAGCTCCTCGAATTCATAAGGCCCGAGCTTAAATTCGAATCCCTCGACGACCTGATAGAACAGATCAGACATGATGTAAAAGTCTCAAAGCGCTGGCTCGAAATTCACTCAGATATGCTCTGAGAAGAACGATGAGATTGCCTCGAAGAACTGAGGCTTCCTCTCTTCATCTGCAAACATCTCGTGCTTTCCACCGGCTATCTCTATTATTCTCTTCTCTGACTCTATCTTCTTGTAGAGCTCCTGTGCCCCAGCGGGATCGACAACCCTGTCTGCAGAACCATATACTATCAGAGTAGGGATTTTGATTTTGTTCGCATTGGCCATTGCCAGATCGATACTATCTTCAAGCCCAAAGAAGAGATTCGGCGATACCCTGTCATGAACATACGGATCATCTACATATCTCTTCACGGCCCTTTGATTATGCGAAAGATCCGATGGAGTAAAACGCGACGAACTACTGAACGTCGTTTTCGGCGCGACTCTTCTGACAACCGAAATCAACGGCAGCAACTTCTTCACGGAGTCCTTCGCTGAAAAGAGATGGGGTGCGCTTATAGCCAGAGCTCTGTAAGAATTTGGATACTCCTCGGCAACCCTGGTAGCAATAAGCCCTCCCATACTATGGCCAAAAAGAAAGACCGGGAGATCCGGCTGGATCCTTTTCACTCCTTCAGTAAGCTGCCTGACCGCCGAAATGAAATCTGTAAAAGACTTTATGAAGCCGCGTGTTCCGGCCTGCATTCCGTGGCCGGCAAAGTCCGTCGCAAAGACACCAAATCCCTTTTCGCTTAGATAAGAAGCAAAACCATCATATCTTCCGCTATGCTCACCTATTCCATGACATAACACAACGTTCGCCTTAGCCCCTGGAGAAAACCACCGTCTGATAAACACCGAAACACCTCCTCAAAATGATTATATCTCTTAAGCAGGGGTGTTTACAAAAGCCGGAGACCATGATAATATTATTTCTGTTCGGCCCCATAGGATAACGGCTAGTCCACCGGATTCTCAGTCCGAAGGTCGGGGTTCGATTCCCCGTGGGGCTGCCACCCTAAGTTCCTCAAGTGATACCTAAAGTACGTTGAAGGGTCTCCCGATAGGGAGATCTTTCGTTTTTTAATGCTGGTACCTTAATCTTCACTTGAGCGCCAAGTGCTGTGAAATACGGTTCTCCGTCGGCTGTCCAAGAGCCAGGACCCGTCCTCCGAAAAGATCATTCGAGAAAGAGCTGATAGAGACGTTCGCTGCGCTCACGAGAAGGCAGGTGAAAAGTCTCAGTCACTGCTGAAATTAGACGCAAGCGCCGAAAGAACATCGGCGGACGCAAGGCTGGCTTCGCCAGGTCGCAATGCCCGGGAAAGCATCCGGGGACGCAAGGCTGCCTTCGGCAGGAGGCGATTTTGAGCCTGTTTGTTGACACAGACCAGTTTCGGCTTTGCGAGACCAATAAGAAGCATCGATAAAGAGCTGATAGAGACGGTCGCTCGCTCACAAGAAGAGCGAGATTCTGAGCAGGATCATCTCAGAATGACGCGCTTAGATTAGGGTCTGGAGTCTAGGGTCTCGGGTGTGGTGAAAAAACGATTTACTCTGCGGGCATCCCGTGGTGCCTGCCCAGAAAGCCTGCCCTGAAAATTTCCTGTTCAGGGCTCCTGTTTGGGGGCTCTGTTCAGTATCATGCCGTAATATCCCCACACCGTCATCCCGTGATGGGTCTGCACGGGATCTGGTCTTGAAGTACCGAGGTTGCAGGTTCGAAAAACCTTGTGAGCAGTATTTTGAAACAAGTTCACCATGACGGGATGCGATGTTCTCCAAATAACCTAAGGCAATCATTTCAGAGTCGGATCCTGAATCTAGTTTTCGATCTTCTTCTTGGCTTAACCAAGAACGAAGAACAGGTCCTCGCTCTGGAACGAAGAACGAGTTTTCCTCGGAGGACGGTGGACCGATGACGGTCAACGTGGTTTTCATCAGCGCGCAGCCTTCAGCGGCTCTCTGATCTTCCCAGCGGGTCCTTGCTCCTAAGCGTACTGCGTTTTTTAGGAGCAGGATTCTGAATCATTTTGGAATGACGACTGGCTACTCCTTCTACCCTCATTCTATACTCTCTGCTTTCTCTCTTGTGACAATACACGAGAATGACGGAATCCTAGACGAAGAACCTAGAACCTGGACGCGTAGCGTCGGAACGAAGAACCGTTCTTCACGAATAACAGGTCCTCGCTCTGGAACGAAGAACGAGTTTTCCTCGGAGAACGGTGGACCGTTGACGGTTGACCTGAGAGGCTTCGTGCGAAGCAGCATCACTTCCCGACAAAGTCGGCCTCGCCTCTCACTTTTTTCTTGCCACTGATCTTTGGCTCTTTCCACCCCCAATCTGCTCTACCCGCAGCCACGGCTCTTCAAATCTCTAAGCAATCTCTAAGCGTTTGTTAAGCGGGCTCTAAGAAACGGGCCGTAGACTGAGAATATACCAAAAATCATATGGAGGTGTAAGAGATGAAAAAGATAGTGTTGATTACGATAGCGGTTCTTCTGATCGGTGGAATGACATTGGCAGTAGGTTACGGAACGAAAGCGATGCAGAGAGTTCAGGATCCCACAACCTG
Organism: Mesotoga sp. Brook.08.YT.4.2.5.2.; assembly: GCF_003351125.1. Taxonomy (NCBI): domain Bacteria; kingdom Thermotogati; phylum Thermotogota; class Thermotogae; order Kosmotogales; family Kosmotogaceae; genus Mesotoga; species Mesotoga sp. Brook.08.YT.4.2.5.2. The sequence goes on along the minus strand of NZ_JPGZ01000011.1, from coordinate 10,576 downwards.
TGAGAACTTTGTGGATGCAGACGGCGACGGAATAAATGACAACTGCCCGAATGACGGAGTAAGAGAACTGAAGAATGCCCAGGACGGAACAGGCTACAGGCACGGCGCCTCTGGCGAAAAGGGACCGGGACTCGGCAGAGGATTCGGAAAAGCAGCACAGCTCTAAAAGATAAAACCCCTACCCAATCTATCAAGGGCCCGAAAGGGCCCTTGTTCTTATGATAACAAAATCGAAGACAATAGACGTCAGGAATCCGTCGGTCTACGTTTCTGGCTTGGGCTGTCATTTCGAATCTGATTGCGAAACTAAACGCTGTAGAGATGACATGAATGAGGTTAGAGGTTAGAAAGGCAAGATCTACTTGCTCTTCTACCTCTTCCCTCTGGTCTCTTACGTCTTTTGCCACCTTCAACAAGGACCTGGACGCGAAGCGTCGGAACGATGAACCTCTCTTTTGCTCTTGATCTTGAATCCCCGCTTGCGGTGGGAAGTGTTTGTTCTGAAACAAGTTCCGAGCTCGACCCCGTATCGATAACATGTATCTCAAATGTGGCAGTCTGTGCATTGCACGCGATAACACGCTTGTTATTGAATTCTCTTTTTTCCTCGAAGCGACGCTCTCGATAATGTTCTTTCCCGACTGTTAGTATCGAAGAAACGTGGTTTTCATCAGCGCACAGCCTTCAGCGGCTCTTCCCCCGCGAAGCGGGACTTAAGTCCGCCAATGCTATAATTGGCCTAGAACAATGTTAATCGTGGAGGAACAGTATGAACACTCTGGAAGATATTCTTTCAAAGCTCTCCGGAAAGCTATCAGAGCTTAAATTGGAGTACAAGGTGAAAACCATAGGAGTCTTTGGTTCCTACGCGAGAAATTTACAGACTGAAAGCAGCGACGTCGACATTCTTGTCGATTTCGAGCAGACTCCTGATCTCTTCGAGTTCATAAGGCTTAAGAACGATCTCGCATCATTGCTTGAAAAGCGTGTCGATCTGGTAACTCGCAAAGCACTAAGAAAAGACTATGAAGATCGGGTCTTATGCGAGGTCAAATACATATCATGAGACCAGATGACGCTGAGAAACATATCGAAGAGATCCTAAGAACCGCTCACTCACAAGAAGAGCGAGATTCTGAGCAGGATCATCTCAGAATGACGCGATGCAAAAGAAGACTATCACCCCATGTCACTCGTACAAACTCCTTACTTCATCACCCGTAAGCCTGCCCAGAAAGCCTGCCCCAATGAGCCTGCCCTGAAATGCTCCTGTTCAGGGTCATCCCGTGATGCTTCTGCACGGGATCTGGTCTTGAAGTACCGAGGTTGCAGGTTCGACAAACCTTGAGAGCAGTATTTTCGAACAAGTTCAGCATGACGGGATGCGATGTTCTCCAAATAACCTAAGGCCTGCATCCCGAGTACTCCTTATGTCAATCCCTTACTTTGTCATCCCGATATGAAACTGATCGGGATCTCGAATGTAAGAACCGCTGTGCGCTTAAAAGCGGGGAACCCGCTGATCGCTGTGGAGAACCGTCCTTCGTGACTCGTCCCAGATCATGGACCCGTCCTTCGCTCAGACCCAAGCCCAGATCCTGAACAGGAGCACTTCAGGATGACGTGAAGGACTGTCTTCCCGTGATGGGTCTGCACGGGATCTGGTCTTGAAGTACCGAGGTTGCAGGTTCCAAAAACCTTGAGAGCAGTATTTTGAAACAAGTTCAGCATGACGGGATGCGTTGTTCTCCAAATAACCTAAGGCCGTCATCCCGAGTACTCCTTATGTCAATCCCTTACTTTGTCATCCCGTAGAGCCTGCCCCAAAATGCTCCTGTTTGGGGGGTCTGCACGGGATCTCGCATCTAAGAACAGCTGTACGCTTCCTAGGAACGAGATTTTGAATCAATTTCGGATGACGACTGTGACGTTTTTGCTTTCGGGTCTTTAGCTTGCAACTCGGAACTGAGAACCTGCAACTGATCATCAGCGTACAGCCTTCAGCGGGTCCTTGCTCCTAAGCGTACTGCGATTTTTAGGAGCAGAATTCTGAATCATTTTGGAATGACGACTGGCTACTCCCTCTACCCTCATTCTATACTCTCTACTTTCTCTCTTATGACAATACACGAGAATGACGGAATCCTAGACGAAGAACCATGAACCTGGACGCGTAGCGTCGGAACGAAGAACCGTTCTTCACGAATAACAGGTCCTCGCTCTGGAACGAAGAACGAGTTTTCCTCGGAGGACGGTGGACCGTTGACGGTTGACCTGAGAGGCTTCGTGCGAAGCAGCATCACTTCCCGACGAAGTCGGCCTCGCCTCTCACTTTTTTCTTGCAACTGATCTTTGGGTCTTTCGGACCCCCTACCCCTATCCGCAACCACGTTCTCTAAGCAACCTCTAAGCGGCCGTTAAGCGGGCTCTAAGAAACTGGCCGTAGACTGAGAATGTACCAAAAATCAAATGGAGGTGTAAGAGATGAAAAAGATAATGTTAATTACGATTGCAGTTCTTCTGATCGGTGGAATGACATTGGCAGTAGGTTACGGAACGAAAGCGATGCAGAGAGTTCAGGATCCCACAACCTGTGAGAACTTTGTGGATGCAGACGGCGACGGAATAAATGACAACTGCCCGAATGGCGGAGTAAGAGAACTGAAGAACGCCCAGGACGGAACAGGCTACAGGCACGGCGCCTCTGGCGAAAAGGGACCGGGACTCGGCAGAGGATTCGGAAAAGCAGCACAGCTCTAAAAGATAAAACCCCTACCCAATCTAGTCAAGGGCCCGAAAGGGCCCTTGTTCTTATGATAACAAAATCGAAGACAATAGACGTCAGAAATTCGTCGGTCTACATTTCCGCCTTGGGCTTTCATTTCGAATCTGATTGCGAAACTAAACGCCGTAGAGATGACATGAATGAGGTTAGAGGTTAGAAAGGCAAGATCTACTTGCTCTTCTACCTCTTCCCTCCGGTCTCTTACGTCTTTTGCCCCCTTCAACATGGACCTGGACGCGAAGCGTGGGAACGATGAACCTCTCTTTTGCTCTTGATCTTGAATCCCCGCTTGCGGTGGGAAGTGTTTGTTCTGAAACAAGTTCCGAGCTCGACCCCGTATCGATAACATGTATCTCAAATGTGGCAGTCTGTGCATTGCACGCGATAACACAGTTGTTATTGAATTCTCTTTTTTTCCTCGAAGCAACGCTCTTGAGAATGTTCTTTCCCGACTGTTAATATCGAAGAAACGTGCTGCTGAAAGAAGTTCAGACGGAACTTGAGTTTTTTTGCTCTATAGCTGCAACTTTCATCTTGGCACTTGCAACTGATCTATTTCGGAGAACGGAGAACCGATGACGGTCAACGTGGTTTTCATCAGCGCGCAGCCTTCAGCGGCTCTTTTTTGTCTTCCCAGCGGGTCCATGCTCTACCCAGCGTACAGCCTTCAGCGGGTCCTTGCTCCTAAGCGTACTGCGATTTTTAGGAGCAGGATTCTGAATCATTTTGGAATGACGACTGGCTACTCCCTCTACCCTCATTCTATACTCTCTACTTTCTCTCTTATGACAATTCACGAGAATGACGGAATCCTAGACGAAGAACCAAGAACCTGGACGCGTAGCGTCGGAACGAAGAACCGTTCTTCACGAATAACAGGTCCTCGCTCTGGAACGAAGAACGAGTTTTCCTCGGAGGACGGTGGACCGATGGCGGTTGACCTGAGAGGCTTCGTGCGAAGCAGCATCACTTCCCGACGAAGTCGGCCTCGCCTCTCTCTTTTTTCTTGCAACTGATCTTTGGGTCTTTCGGACCCCCTACCTCTATCCGCAACCACGTTCTCTAAGCAATCTCTAAGCGTTTGTTAAGCGGGCTCTAAGAAACTGGCCGTAGACTGAGAATGTACCAAAAATCATATGGAGGTGTAAGAGATGAAAAAGATAATGTTAATTACGATAGCAGTTCTTCTGATCGGTGGAATGTCATTGGCAGTAGGTTACGGAACGAAAGCGATGCAGAGAGTTCAGGATCCCACAACCTGTGAGAACTTTGTGGATGCAGACGGCGACGGAATAAATGACAACTGCCCGAATGACGGAGTAAGAGAACTGAAGAATGCCCAGGACGGAACAGGCTACAGGCACGGCGCCTCTGGCGAAAAGGGACCGGGACTCGGCAGAGGATTTGGAAAAGCAGCACAGCTCTAAAAGATAAAACCCCTACCCATTAAAGCAAGGGCCCGAAAGGGCCCTTGTTCTTGTAATGAATACAATCGAGTTTGACAGCACAAATTCTGAAAGACGCTGAAGAAGTGTTAAATGGAAAAGAAGGGAGGACGTACCACCGCATTTTCAAATCACCACGTGCTTGATTCGTTAAGTATCTCAATGGCCCCACACTCGATTTGGAGTGTTCTTTTGTGGGTTCTGTTTATTGTCTCATGAGAAAAATGAAATCCTTCTGAAAGAAGGGCCTCTACTGGCGGCTGCCCTGTACAGCGGGGTTTGATTTTCAGTGTCGCCATATTCTGGCGAAAGACGGTCTCAAGTAGACGAGTCCCTAATCAGCAGTAATTATCATAGGATTCCACGCTGATTTCGAGCGGTTTTCTCCGGGAAGCCTCGCGCTAGCAGCTGCTTTCTTCAATACAAATATCCTCTGGCTATATCATATGATCAATCTAGATGTTCGATGAAGGCGAGCTAGCTGATATGACCACAGAAGAATACTGATCAGATTATTCCCTATTCTTTTCTTTTTTCTCTGACAAGGTGTTTTTTGAGAGTGACTGAGGCACATTGATCAAAGGTATTCTTATAGGGGGATTCATTCCAGCCTGCGAAGTGAAAGAGATAATAGCGGCCCTAAGAAGAGGGATCAGAGTTGCGGTCCCGCTAATCATGCAAAAGTCTTCGAATGTTTTGTCTTCCATATTCTCGGGAGCTTCAAACCTACCCTTGATTGTTGCATCGAGCTTCAAAGCCATCTTTCTTCCGCTTCGACCCCTGACTTTGACTGAGAGAGACAACAAGCCGAGGAGGCAACCGTTATCGGCACGCCCATATTCAAGCTCTGGATCATGCAGGTCCAGCGAAATTGACATGTTTTTGACCCCCTCCTGGAGAGTAAACGAAAAATCAGAAATTCTGTGCGCCAAGAAACGGAACTCGGCATTCACTGGCTCAGGCACTATTCTTCATCCCTTTGATGCTTTGATTGCCAACGTACTCCCATATTGAGACTCGCTCTTCAGAAGAATCTGGAATCGAAGTATCATCTTTGAAGTCAATCTCAAGAGATACACGACCTCCGAGTTTGTTGACAACGTCAAAAAGCTTTCTTATTGTGAAGTTATAGTCGCCACTTTCGATCTTCGAGATCATTGCCTGGCTGCACTCTAGTTTTTCTGCCAGCTCCTTTTGTGAAAGGGAGTTATCCGCCCGATAGTTAATAAGAGCTGCAGAAATATCCGTCATGACTCCAATCAAGTTCAACTCAAATCTCGTGTCATCGTCTGCCGACTCTAACAACAGTTCGCTGTCTCTCTTGAACACAGGCTCTGGATTTTCAGTATTCATTCTTCTCTTTCTATCGCCTTCAACCCATGAAAACATAGACAACCACACCTCCTAAAACTTGCACACATTAAATCCCCGACCAGTCCATTCACAAATCCTCGACTTCAGTCTCTCGATCGCCTTCTCGTACTTTTAATCGGGCTCATCAAAGAAGACAAGATAAACAATAATCTTCTTATCATTGAAGAAGCAGAAAAGAATCCTTGCGTTTCCTGGATCATTCCTCTTCGTCTCCGTAAGATGAAGAGAATATATCGAATAGCTGGTCTTCGTACGTCTCAAAACCTCCAGGCGGGAAGATCTTCGCGGTTTTGCAAGTTCCGTTTTCAGATATTTCTCCCCCGCCTTCTCCAGCAGCTCGGTGAGCAAAAACCTATTCTTTATCAGATCCTTCTTTCTGGAGGGATTCTTTTCTACGTACTTGTCAAATTCCCTCTGCATTCTTTCGCCGGATAAGACATCGATCTTTCTCTCCATCTTACCTCTATTTATAACTTATAAGTTGTATTATTGTAAGAACGATCCGTAACGATTATTACTCGTTACAACCATCCTGGGTCAATTAATAAGGCATTGCTCGCGATATCGAATGATTTCCATGAGCTTTCGGGATGGTTTAAGTAATCCTCTTGAGTTGATCTCTGGATGTAGAATAATTGGTAAGTTGGACTTCAACATTTCCTCTGCAACTGGTTTTCTCTTCGCGAGAAACCTTGAATATTCACTAAGTTCCATTGATTGCAACAAGCACAAAGCACTTTCTTATTGCGAGATATTCGCAAGTTAATATCTGTAGCCGGGCCAGTTGATCTACTTTCTCTTACTATCGAAAGTTGTTTAAGCAGACGGGCATAGTTCGCCTCAGTTCACATGAGAATTCATCAGCAGAACCAAAACCTGCCTACGACTTACGGAATAAATCCCAACGATGTCAGATATACATTTCATAAACTGTTGTCGAATTTCTTTACCAAGAAGAGATCGTTCTGAACTGAAGACGTTTGTCCCAATGATAGATAATTGAAGTAGCCGGGCGGGCGCCCGGCTTCGGTTCAGCTATGTGAATATGCAGTGGCAAACGAATCATGTTACCCTTTGACTGTTTGCTATTCTCCGGAAAGCATCTATTGAATAGGATTTGCTTCGGTCACCTGCTGCGTACCTGCAATGGTGTGCTGATTTTTTCCCACCCATTCCTCAATAATCTCCTTCCCCTCGAATAGATCAGCAATGGTGATCGATTCGCCGAGTTTGTCTTCGTAGAAGTTCTGAAAGCTTGATCCTCTGGAGCCGGAGAGATCGAGGATCATACCTGCTATTATGTATCTTCTGCTTTGCTCTGGCTTGTCGAGGCTCTCGAGTGCCTTGCCTGCGAGAAAGTAGCTTTTCGGAGTCCTGGGATCGAGCCTCAGCAGCTTCTGAGCCCATGCGAGGGCATCGAGAGGCCTGTCGGTTTCGAGATAAAGATAAACAAGCTCTTCCACAGCTTTCATGTTATCTTTATCTTCCGAAAGTGCGGCCCTGAACATAAGTTCGGATTTGTAAGGCTTCTTTCGCTTCTTGTAGATCTTTCCGAGGAAGACCATTCCTTCTATGTCATTCGGTTTCCTGGAATAATGCTCTTCAATAAGCGACTCTGCAGTCTCTGTGTCATCGAAGAGATAAGCGATATGTCCGAGATCCCACAGCTCTTCCTCGTTCAGAGTTACCCACCTTTCGAATTCGCTCGCAACTGATACGCCCTTCTCAGCCTCAGAAGCGCATTGACTACTTTCTCCATTTAGAACTGTTTCTGAAACACTCTCCTTCTTTGAGAGATCGTTTATTATCTCGCGATAAAGCTTGCCCGCTTCTTTCCAACTTCCATCCAGAAGCAGAGCCATCGTCTTGGTTATTCTGTCTTCCATTGCATCACTCCTCTTTCCTTCGCTCTTCTTGCAATTTGGAACTTGCATCTTGGAACTCATCTCTCGTCCATGCCACATACCTCTCCCTCTTCTTCTCGCGGTAGGACTTGACTCCTTCTAGCCGCATGATCGCGGTCCTCTCGCCCAGTCTGCTGAAGATCCTGGCTCCAACGGTTCCATCGAAATCAGTTAAGTTCAGGTTGGAGGTTATTATAGTTCCCGCTCCCTGTTCATACCTGTGGTTTATCAGTTCGAATATCTTGTCTGTGGTCATCTTGTTTTCCGTCTCGTTGCTGAGGTCGTCAATAACGAGAAGGTCAACCCCCGAACACTCCTGTATCTTCTCGGAGATCGTCTTGAAGTCTCCGATCTTCAGAGACGGAGCCGTTATGAAGGCTACCGTATCTCCCATATTCACCGCTTCTATCGCTATGCCCGCCGCGAGGTGAGTCTTTCCGGTTCCGTAGCCTCCCAAAAGGACGAAGTTCGATCCTATCTTCCACGCCCTGTGTCTCACGTACTTCTTCGAGAGGTCGAGCGCCCTTTCAGTCACTTCATCTTCAGCGATGAAGTTGTCCAGTCTTCTCTCCCAAAGTCCCTTGGGAAGAACTTTTATCAGCCTCTCCATGTTCTCCTTTACCCTTCTGAATTCCCTGTATATCGAGCACTCGTACATGAGGTCGCTGTACTGTGGGTCTTCGCTCGCGTAAATGATATATCCCCCGTAAGGGCACTTCTCCGGACCGGAACAGTTCCTCATGCACTCTTCTATCGCCTCGTCTTTGCTATACCGTGTATTTGAGGAGTTCTTCGAGTGTTTTGGGTCTTTCTCTTGCGGGATTCTTGAACTTTTCGATAGGATCTCTAAACGATCCAGAATCGCTCCAATCTTTTCTTCCATTTCTATTCGCTCTCCTTCCGAATGCGCCCCTTAGAAGAGGCTGCATAAGATATTCGAAGCCTATCTCTTCGAGTACTTCGTGTTTCGATCTGTCTATAGCTATGATCGCAGTCTTTATCTGGGAGGGATAGCATTTATTGAGGGCTTCTCTCAGGAGAGGAATCCACTCCCTCTCGAAGGGCCCTATTATCGCCTCCCATGTTTCCATAACGTCTCTCTCGTACCTCGAACAGGAGTCGAGATAGGAGAGATCCTCTTGCTCTCCATCTTCCCTGTCCGGATCATTCTTCTCGAACAGCGGAACAATCAGACAACCTTCCGCCTGCACTTCTTCCGGAGGTCCGCCTTCGCCTTGACGCAATTGTTCATTCCCGTTCGATTTGATTCCGGAAACGGCCATTTCGCCGGGAGGAGTGTCTCCGGAAATGAGCTCTTGCGAATCATTATCCAACTCTGTTTGCACAAGAGAGACTTTCTTTGCGACTTCAGAAATCTCTTCTTTCTCTTCATTCTTAACCCCTTTTTCCGTTGATTGCGAAAGCAAAGCTTTCGTTTCTCCGTAAGGAGAAAGAATGTTTTTTTCTCTTGTTTTGTTTACTTTACTTTTCTTTAGTTTAGTTTTGTTTATATTACTAGCAGGCGTCGGGTAGGCCTCCGGTAGGTCTCCAGTAGGCCTAGAGTAGGTCTCGGGTATGGTCTCATCTCTAATGACGCTGTTCTCTTGTTCATGAACAGACGCTTTCGCAACCGCGCAGGGTGGTGTGTCTTGAGTAGGTCTTGTGTCGGCCTCGGGTAGGTCACGGGTAGGTGTCGGGTGCGCAATTACTGTGTATTTTCCCGGGTTATGTCGGTCACCCGTTTCATACGCCAACAGACCGAATTTACACAGTTTTCTCCTCGCCCTTATGAGCTGGTCCCTGGTGCAGCCGAACACACTCTGAACTATCCCGTTTGGAACTATGAAACTCTCGGGCCATCTCGCGTTGTTCGCATAGTCGAGTATGAAGAAATAAAGAGACGTCTCGAGAGAGTTGAACTTGTGTATCTTGTTCGCTATCCAGAAGTTGTTTATAAGTTCTATGTAATTCATACGAAAACCTCCATAGAAATAGTTGTCAGTCAACGGTTCGCCGTTCTCCGAAAGAGCCAGGTCAATGGCCTAACCGCTCTTTTTCCTCTCGATAAACCGCTTAACTTGGACTGCTAAAGGTTCTTCTGCTATCATCATCATCGGGAGGTGTGATGATGGCTTTCAGATTCAAGGACCTCGAGGTTTGGAAGTTGAGCAAGGACTTCGCAAGGGATATCTACTCAGTTACCTCAACTTTTCCGGAGGAAGAGAGATACGCTTTGGTTTCTCAACTTCGCAGAGCCGCAGTCTCCGTTATGTCTAACATTGCTGAAGGTGCCGGCCGCCAATACAGGAAGGAATTCGTTCATTTCCTGTACCTGGCCAGAGGCTCTCTCAATGAAACAGTTTCTCAGTTGGAACTTTCGTTCGAATTCGGCTATATCGACAAAGAGACTCTTGAAACTATTGAACAGAGTGCCGAACGCATTAACCGCATGCTCTGGAAACTTTCGAAATCACTTGCTCCTTCCACTTCGGAGAACGGTCAACGGTGAACCGTTAACTCTCTTGGGGTAGGTCCAAGGATCTTGGTGAGTAGCCCGGGGGGATTTCACCCCCAGGCTCTCTCAGAACCGGACTTGAACCTCTCGATTCATCCGGCTCCCATTATCCAGCCATATAGAATATCCCCATTGTCCAGTGTACAAAGGAGATGTCATACGACCTCATTTTGTCTGTTAGCACTTCCCTTCCCTCTGTTCACAGTTCCTCCCTTTCGGTTGTCTGCACAGAGTTGGTTGACTAACCTACAAAACTGGATAACACAGTCCCTTCGCTCCACTCCCATTACAGGAGCTTCATCACTACTACGGACTGTTCCGCCCCTGAATCTGGCATCGGTACTTTCACCCTCGTGGGTCTTCCACTTGCAGCTTTTCCCTTAACATCCAGATCCAGGTTCCCAAGTTCCTAATCGAAGCCTGTACCAGGGTCACGCCACCTGTATGCCGGTCACCATCTGGACAGTAAGCAGGTTTCCTCCAGACTTATCCCGGGATAGTAGGTCCTCCCGGTTTTGATGACACTAAAGGTTGTTACGACACGTTCACGGCG
>NZ_JPGZ01000010.1:0-22487 GCF_003351125.1 Mesotoga sp. Brook.08.YT.4.2.5.2. | reverse complement strand
TCTTGACCTGTCTCAGTGTCTCCGAATAACTGGAGATGGAAGTGATGTCAAAGGCCCAGTATTCTTTCTCAATTCTACGTCTGCCCTGCTTCTTGAAGAACATCATCCTCTCTTCTTCTGAAATGGATTGGAACAGCTCACTGCTGCGCTGTGATGGTATGTCTTCTCCATAAGGATGGGCATGCAGTCTCTGCCAATGAGAAAACCGACTGAGTGAGTTATTCTCTTCGAGAATAAGATAATAGGCTACCGATAGAATCATTCTATAACGGTCGGGAAAGCAGGCTTTCAAATCGGCCGCGACTTCGGTTATCTTTCCAACCTGATCGAGAAGATAGCAAGCACCATAGAAATCCCTTCGGATTTTGGTTATTGGTACAGGTCCAGGCTTTCTCAAGATGCCATCCTTCTGTTCAGAATCCTTCCTGTATGGTCTGGTCGGTACGATTTCTCCAGTGTCTGGATCCAGCTTGCCGATTAAGGTTCTCTTGGCTCTGGACTGTTGTTTTTCCCTGTCCCAATAGGCTTCGTTTTTGTAGACATATGTGATTCCTGTTTTCTTGTTCTTCTGATAGACAATCCCCATCTCTTCACCTCGTTACATACATTATAATATATAACGAGGGATAAACCTATAGAAAATAACTCTAACTTAGTCTTTTCAACGCTTCACGAAGGTTCTCATCGTTAGACTTTTCGGGAACTTAGGATAGAATGAGGGTAGAGGGAGTGCCCAGTCGTCATTCCAAAATGATTCAGAATTCTGCTCCTAAAAATCGCAGTACGCTTAGGAGCAAGGACCCGCTGATCGCTGTGGAGAACCGTCCTTCGTTGCCCGTCCCAGATCATGGACCCGTCCTTCGCTGAGACCCAAGCCCAGATCCTGAACAGGAGCACTTCAGGATGACGTGAAGGACTGTCATCCCGTGATGGGTCTGCACGGGATCTGGTCTTGAAGTACCGAGGTTGCAGGTTCGAAAAACCTTGAGAGCAGTATTTTGAAACAAGTTCAGCATGACGGGATGCGATGTTCTCCAAATAACCTAAGGCAATCATTTCAGAGTCGGATCCTGAATTTTGTTTTCGATCTTCTTCTTATTGGCTTAACCAAGAACGAAGAACAGGTCCTCGCTCTGGAACGAAGAACGAGTTTTCCTCGGAGAACGGTGAACCGATAACGGACAACCATTTTCTTATTCAACTTGCATCTTGCAACTCGGAACTGAGAACCTGCAACTGATCTTGCAGCGGACAGCGGTTCATATGAGGGCTCACAATTCTTCTGCTACACATTGAGTTATATGATTCTCTTGAAAAAATCGAAGAGAAATACGTTCTTGTTTCTTTGCGAGTAGTTCTGCAATTCCTTGCTGAAACCCTTTCTGGAGAAAAGCACGAAAATCCTGTCGGTAGTCTCTGTAATTGTCGAGGCCTTCCGCTGGAGTTCTCTCAGAGTATCTATACCCATTGGCTCTTGGCGGTATTTGCATTCCCCGAAGATAACCGGGACGTTATCCCTGTCTACGCCAACAATATCGATCTCTTCCTTCAAATTCCACCATCGTCCGATTCTTGAAATCCGGTTTCCAAAGAAGCCTGCGCCTGTCATCTCTTTCAGAGCTTCCTGGCAGACTCTCTCATAAACGAAACTCAAGTGGCTATCGATGAAGCTCGTGCGGATCTTCTCGATTGCAGGGGTCGTGTTCTCCATTTCTAGGTAACTCCTGAAGGGATACACAAACCTGAACCAAAACTGGCTGAAGTTGTCCTTTATCCTGTAAAGCCCTTTCTTGCTCTTTTCAGGGTTCTTCTCGGTCACCGGCACCTCTCTTTCAACGAGGTCCATATCCATCAACCCGTTCATGTAGTAACCAATAGATGGCTGCTTCATATTTAGACGTGAGGAGATTTCAGAGGATTTGTGGCTCCCTTCGGCGATCGTCTTCAGTATGGAGAAATAGGTTCTAGTCTCTCTGAACTGCCTGTTTAATAGGAAGATCGGTTCTTCATAGAGATAGCTTCCCTTTTTCAGAACATTGTCGGTGATATTTTCAATGAAGTCTTTCCCGGGTTGAAAGAGCTCTATGTATCGAGGCACGCCGCCCGTAACCGCATAGATGGTGAGAAGATCCTCATCGCTCTTCTCCGGGAAGAAATCAGCAAAGTCCGAATAGGGAATCTGTTTGAGATTAATCTGGGCCGTCCTGCGCCCGTAGAGAGGGCTAGAATAATCCAGCGTTTCGGAGTACATCATTCCTATCAGCGAGCCACAGAGAATCAGCATAACGTTTCTATTCTTGAGCATTTCGTCCCAGATTCGCTGGAGTTTCGTGGAAAAGCCCGGGCTCGACATTACAAGGTAAGGATATTCGTCGATTGCGATTATCGTTTTCCCCTGCCCTTTCGTGAGCAGGTCGAATATGCTTTGCCATTCCAATTTGTTTCCTGAACTCAGTATCTCCAGGCCTGTCTTGTCAAAGGAAAGCGATTGAAAGTATTGGAGATTCTGCCCCTCTTCTTCCTCGGTAGAAAGAAAATAGAGAGAGTCTTTTCCCTGCATGAATTGCTTTATAAGGGTTGTCTTTCCTATCCTTCTCCTTCCGTACAGGATCACAAAGGAGCTGCCATCTCTTTCATACTCTCTCTCAAGAATTCGGATCTCCGTTTTCCTGCCGATGAACACTGTAATCACTCCAATAATAATAGTCATGACTATTATAGTCCAAACTATAATGATTTCATAGCTATCTAGAATCTCCCCTTGAGAATGGCCAAAGCGGAAGACTTAATATATTGCAAGGCCTTCCCTTTTCACATTGAGTCGACTTCATGGATTCTGTTCCTAGTTTCCTGAAGAAGCGTTTTGATGATTGAAATTGACGTTACTAGTGAAGCGGAGAGATTATCGATTAGAATCTGTGTGGCGTTCACGAAGACACAAAAAAGCTATTCGGAGTTCTCTACCTGCTCCGCCCACGAAGACACCCTCAGTCAAAGAGAATATACCAACATGATTCACGTGAAAACAACGTTGTCTGTCATCGGTCCGCCGTCCACCGGAAAGAAGCAGTTCCAAGTTCCATGTTGTCAGTTGCAAGCAGAAGAAATAGTTGTCCGTTGTTGGTTATTGGTAACCCGTCCTTCGCTGAGACCCAAGCCCAGATCCTGAACAGGAGCACTTCAGGATGACGTGAAGGACTGTCATCCCGTGATGGGTCTGCACGGGATCTGGTCTTGAAGTACCGAGGTTGCAGTGGTGGTTGCAGGTTCGAAAAACCTTGAGAGCAGTATTTTGAAACAAGTTCAGCATGACGGGATGCGATATTCTCCAAATAACCTAAGGCAATCATTTCAGAGTCGGATCCTGAATTTTGTTTTCGATCTTCTTCTTGGCTTTTACGGAGGACGGTGGACCGATGACGGTCAACGTGGTTTTCATCAGCGTACAGCCTTCAGCGGCTCTTTTTTGTCTTCCCAGCGGGTCCATGCTCTACCCAACGTACAGCCTTCAGCGGCTCTCTGATCTTCCCAGCGGGTCCTTGCTCCTAAGCGTACTGCGTTTTTTAGGAGCAGGATTCTGAATCATTTTGGAATGACGACTGGCTACTCCCTCTACCCTCATTCTATACTCTCTACTTTCTCTCTTATGACAATACACGAGAATGACGGAATCCTAGACGAAGAACCAAGAACCTGGACGCGTAGCGTCGGAACGAAGAACCGTTCTTCACGAATAACAGGTCCTCGCTCTGGAACGAAGAATGAGTTTTCAAACAAATGGGACAGACTCGATTTTCATAGCCGTTGTTAGTGGTTGGTCAGGAGGAAAAAAGGAGTTTTACCGAGTTCATCAAGAAGCAAACGAGATTTACTGATCAGAACACTCACTTTGTAAGCTGACTTGATCCTCAAATAAACTGGGACAAACTAGATCATTCGCATCTGCGCAACATTCTTCTTAGTGCGAAATTGGTTGATTTGCTCTTCTTTGCTGACAGAATCTTGCGAAATGACGAGACAAGTGCCTCTCCCTTTTGATAACGAACCGGGGGGGATTTTACAGAACTACCAAGATATTTCATTAAACACAATGCTCTTGTGCAAATCACCTGACTAAGCGAGAGATCCTGGTTGACAGAGCGATTTTAATCACATTGAAAGGGGGCGATCTAATGGATAAACGACAGCTCCTGAGAAAGGAAACTGAAACCGCACCCGATGCTCTCATAGAAGAAATCCTTCGGTTTGTGAAGGCATTGAAAGAAAGGAATCTGTCTGCATTAATTGCTGGCGCGATACTTCCAGTCTTCCCACCTCTCAGGTCCTCCTGGGTCTGTGACTCCAAGCAAAGCTTCTGCAAGCACATGAAGGAAAGACGCTATGCAATAATATATAAGTGGCAATTATAACTATATATTGCCGTTAATTGCAGGTGATTTCTATGAACTATATTGATCAAAACGATGTAAGAGACTGGTTCGAGAACGATCGTTTTCTGACAACCGATGAGCTGGTTAAGAGGCTGAGTCTTCGTTTCCCCGATGCGAAGATGGGGACTCTTTCTGCCAAATTGCACCGGCTGAAGAAAGAAGGACTCGTGAGAAACGTCAGAAGAGGCCTATATGCTGCCGGAAGCAAGCGTGAGTTTGAACCTGACATATCGAAGGAACTCGCAGGTTTGTTTAAGAAGCTTGGTAAGAGATTCCCATACCTGGATAATCTGTGTGTCTGGGATAGCAGATGGCTAAACGAGTTTACGGTACACCAGGCGCTTACTTCGATGGTGATCATAGAAACTGAGCGAGATGCAGAGAAGGCTGTGTTTGAATTCATCAAAGCTGCTTACTCCCGGGTGTTCATTGATCCGACTCCAAAGGAGATAGACAACTACATCCTCGGATGCGAGAAGTGTTTCGTTGTAAGGCCACTTGTAACCGAAGCCCCTGTAACCTCCTTTGATAATGCCGCCATACCGAGGTTAGAGAAAATACTTGTCGATCTTGTCTGCGAGAAGGATCTCTTCGTATCGTTTCAAGGAGAGGAGTTATGCAACATATTTCGCAGAGCTTTGACAGATTACGACGTGAGCCTGAGCACGCTCAGAAGATATGCTAGGCGACGCAGGAGGTTAGAAGAGATAGACAAGCTCATAGTGACCCCGGGAGAGGGCATATGATCACAGAAAATTCCGCAACGGCGGTTGACTGGATATACGTCAGCTCTTAAGATTGGAGAGGAAAGAATATCTCTTATAAATAGAACAATCGGCAATATGTTTATACATTGCCAGTTGTTCTATGAATGAGTTGATTGGTTTGAATGACCAGGATTTTGGTAAACATTTACAGAAATGCCTTGTCGAAATGATAGAATTATAAAGGTACTAGAAAGAAGGGAGAATTATGGCAACAAGAACATTCGAGAAAGAGATTTATATCGACCAGAAAGCTGCGGAGAATATTATTAAAGCAATGAAAGCTGCAAAGAAGCGGCTTAAAGAAGAGTATATAGACGTTAGAGCCTCCATCGAGAGGAGCGTATCTCTATTACCAGAAACATTACGCCGCTAAAGGCCCTGCTAGAAAAGTACGAAGAGAGTGAAGTGAGGGAGGTTTTATTCCTCTTTTTTTTTTGCTCGAAAAACAGCGACGCGAAACGTTTTTTGAGAGAAAAAGCGATTACATTCGAGAAGGCTTCGTGAGCCCGGACCTATTTGATACTGGATGAAGAAGCCTTGATTGATGGGAAGATGAATATCATCGCTTATTTCACGGTATCGAATAAAGCACTCAACCTTAGAGATGAAATCAGCAAGAACGTTAGAAAACACCTTGACGGCCTGGGGAACAAGCGGGGCTCTACCTTCGTTGTTTACCTCATTGGCCAGTTTGGAAAGAACGATACTTATCGCTTGGAGATAGATGGGAATGAACTTGTCGCCCGGGCAATAGCTACCATCAAAGAGGCCTATGAGATAGTTGGAGGTCGGTGTATTCTCATCGAGTGTCAAAATAGGGTCAGACTCCTATTCTTTGTAATGCTTTCTACAAGTCAGGAATAAGAGCGCATTATGATGTGCTTGAGGTCACGTGGAAGGTGGCGAAAGATGTCTGCCCCGATGAGATCATGGATGATAATCAAAGAGATGCACTTATGATTGTTATCCGAATGAACAGGGTCAGACTCCAATTCTCTTGGCATTGTGAAACAAAGGACATATGCTATTATTCAGATACTAGCGATTCTGTTATATGACTGCCAGGAGAAAGACATGGAAGATAACGGACAAAACGAAGTAGGTAATCGATTCAAGAAGGGTTGTTTCTTCGAGACCATCAGCCTGTTTGAGGTACAGACGGTGCCCTTTCTCAATGCAGAACTCGTCCCTCTTTTTGCTGGTCTTCGGGAATTAGGAGAAACGACCCACGAAGAGACCCGCGTGTTATTCATTGCGAGCGGAAACTTGGACCAACCATTTACAATGTGCTCTTCGATGCATTCCAATGTATGGATCTCATTCAATGAGAGCGTAGTAAGGGAGGTAGTTCTTCAAGCCTCCTTTTTTTGTGATTTGAGGTTAGTTTATTGTTTAAGGGAGATGATTTATGCCTGTGAAAATCTTGGTTGTCGATGACTCGGCGGCTGATCGCCTTATGATTGAGAAGATGTTGAGCGAGTACGATCTCCTGACAGCTAGTGATGGCGTGGAAGCAATGCAGAGAATAGATGAGCACGAAGAGATTCAGCTGATCATACTCGACCTTAATATGCCCAGAATGAATGGATTCGAGGTTCTAGCGGCGCTGAAGGCGGATGATCGCTATAAGAGAGTACGAACAATAATACTGACAAACTATGAAGAACTGGAAGACGAAAGCAAAGGTCTGGAACTTGGTGCTGTGGACTACATAAGGAAGCCTATTAGTATAAATGCTTTGAAGGTTCGAGTCAATATCCATCTTGAATTGCTCAGAAGTCGGCAGCTGGAAGAACAGAAGCAAGTCGAGCTAAAGTCAGTGTTCAACACAATCTTTAGCCAGGCACCGATTGGAATTTCGATTTCCTACGCTAGCGGTCCCAAAGATAAGAATGTGGATCCAGAAACACAGATCAACTCAGCATTCGAGCAAATTACCGGTAGAACGAAAGAGGAGTTGATTGAGCTTGGCTGGGCAAGTATTACTCATCCAGACGATCTGGAGAAGGATCTAGAGAATTATAGAAAGCTGAAATCAGGCGAAATCCAGAGCTATACAATGGAGAAGAGGTTTGTCAGGCCAGATGGTTCTTCCGTATGGGTTGAAATGACAGTGGCGTCCTTCCATCTGCCGGGCGAGAGTGAAAGCGGCCATATTGCCCTTCTTAAGGATATATCCAGCCGTAAGGAGTTCGAGAATACACTCAGATATAGCTCTGAACACGATAGCTGGACTGGCCTATATAACCGCAACTACCTGAAAACTCTTCTGGAAGGAGATGATGAGAGCAGACTGCGGGAGAAAAGAGCCTTAGTGAGCGTGGATTTAAGTACAGTGCAGTCACTGACATCTACTTATGGATTTCAATACACTCAGGACCTTATAAAGAAGATTGCAGATATGTTGAGGCAGTTCTGCACAGATAGGCGCCTGCTTTTCAACACATACGAGAATCAATTCGTATTCTACTTGAAGGGCTATAAAGACAAGAACGAACTGACGAAATTTTCCATAGAAGTTGCAAAGCAACTAGAGCCTGTCCTTCTGATGGAAAGGATTAAAGGTGGTATTGGAGTAATTGAAATCGGTGAAGGCGATGAGAAGGATGTCGATCTCCTACTGAGAAGGCTTCTAGTCACATCTGAGAAGGCTTTCAACATATATGATAGAAACATTGGAATCTGTTTCTATAACGAAGAAATCGAGAAACAAATGGTTCGAGAACAGCAGATAACCTTAGAACTGGCGAAAATCTCGACAGACGAGAAGGATTTTGGGCTCTTCGTGCAATTCCAGCCGATTCTTGATCTGAAGTCTAATAAGATAAGCAGTTTTGAAGCTCTGGCGAGATTGAGTATTGAAGGACTTGGCCCGGTGCCGCCTCTGGAATTCATCCCGATAGCCGAGAAAAAAAATCTTGTCGTTCCGATCGGCAGGAAGATTATTCTCCAGGCACTCGGTTTCTTGAATAAGCTGAAGAGAAGTGGTTATGGATCGATCGGGGTTTCAATCAATGTCTCGGCCATCCAGTTATTGAGGGACGGTTTCACAGATAGCCTTCTTGAGATGATAGAGCAAACTCAGGTCCTTCCTAAAAATGTTGGACTCGAGATCACCGAGTCGGTATTTGCCTCGAATCACGAAAAAATAAACCGTATTCTTGGCAAACTGAGTGATATAGGGATTCATACAGCCATAGACGACTTCGGGATCGGATACTCCTCTTTTGCACGGGAAAGAGATCTAAACGTGAACTGTCTCAAGATAGACAAATCCTTCATAGAAAGGCTGCAGTATCTCGAGAGCGATGATGCCATCACCAGTGACATCATTTCGATGGCACATAAGCTAGGTCATTGTACTATAGCTGAAGGGGTAGAACACGAAAGGCAGAAAGAGTATCTGGAGAAATGGGGTTGCGATAGAATACAGGGACATTTGATCAGCAAACCACTGGACGAAGAAGATGCAATTAAATTCCTGGAGAAATATAATCACCAGTAAAGACCGTCTTAATCGTGGATCTCGCAGGTGGTAGGTCAGGAGCATAGAGCAAGAGCTTGAAACAATCCTCAAGAAGCAAATTGAAGCAATATGATCAGAGCCACTCACTTTGTCATCCTGTAGAGCCTGCCCTGAAAGCCTGCCCCAAAATGCTCCTGTTCAGGATCTGGTCTTGAAGTACCGAGGTTGCAGGTAGGTGGTTGCAGGTTCGAAAAACCTTGAGAGCAGTATTTTCGAACAAGTTCAGCATGACGGGATGCGATGTTCTCCAAATAACCTAAGGCAATCATTTCAGAGTCGGATCCTGAATCTTGTTTTCGATCTTCTTCTTCTTGGCTTAACCAAGAACGAAGAACAGGTCCTCGCTCTGGAACGAAGAACGAGTTTTCCTCGGAGAACGGAGAACCGATGACGGTCAACGTGGTTTTTCATCAGCGGAAAGCGGTTCATATTAAATAGGGTCAGACTCCATTTTTCACACTAAACGAGAAATCGAAGGCAAAAAACTGTGAGGGGCTACTTATACACAAAAAGAAAAGACGGAGCCTTTTTCCTGCTAGGCCCACGAAGACACCCCCATGCAGAGAGATCACTCCATGGCTTTTCTGGCAGACGCGGGTTTTTTCATTGCATTATCTTTAGATGATTTGATTATCGAACTCATGACTTCGCCCTCGATAAGCTAAGGAAGTGAACGCAAAAAAACATAGAAGAAGTAAGGAAGATATCAAAGAGTTCTTGATTTTCTCGACTACAGCAGTGGAAGACTTTCTAGAAAAGAACGGCTTTAAGTCGTGAAAGCCTTCTGATTACTCAAGGGCATAATTACATCTTGCGGATCTACACCGGCGGGAAGAAGCTGGTGGAACAAATTGAAAGACACTGCGCACGATTCTGAAGACATTTACAGACTTCAAGGCCCTACTTCGAATAGAGTTGCTTTGAAAACTAATGAGCAACATCATCTTTGCCGCATGCTATTGTTCGTTCTTATAGTCAGGAAAAAATTGCTGTACTTTTGCCGAAGGCATTATTCACACAATAGCGAAGATTTGACTTATATTAACATATATGCTAACATTAACGTGTCTGGTGGAGGAGTTATGGGACTTGTTAGATGGAAGAATTACTCAGTCTATTTTTTCGATGAAGAAGGCGGCAACGATTATGTCGGTGATTTCATTGATACCCTCTATGAAAAGGATAGTGCGACGGCCGCAAGAATACTGAACTTGTTCATAAAGAGACTGGCAGAGGGAAAAGGAGTCACCCAGGAGTGTTACGACCAGCATTTAAAAGGAATAGCATCATCCGACATCTTTGAGTACAGGGACAAATCGACGCTCCTTAAGAAGCAAATACTCATCTATTTTGGCGCTCATAGGCAGACTAAGACCATCGTATTTGTTTGTGCAGGTTTCAAAGGAAGTAAGGCAGAACAGAAGAGAGATATAGAGACAGCAAAGAGAAGATACAAGCGATACATATCTAGGATGTGATGTCATTAGGAGGGTGTGAGTAATATGGCAACATTTGAGCAACTTCTCAAGAGACTTGAGAAGAATGAGGGGTA
Source organism: Mesotoga sp. Brook.08.YT.4.2.5.2. (assembly GCF_003351125.1). Classification (NCBI taxonomy): domain Bacteria; kingdom Thermotogati; phylum Thermotogota; class Thermotogae; order Kosmotogales; family Kosmotogaceae; genus Mesotoga; species Mesotoga sp. Brook.08.YT.4.2.5.2. Next base: position 12,212 of record NZ_JPGZ01000010.1, on the reverse strand, counting down.
CCAGAAAGCCCAGGAAGAATTCGGTCCGTTATTTGATTTTGTAAACGCGCTTACTGATTTGCGTATCGAAAAAGGTCTGACACAAAAGGATCTAAGTAATCTTACAGGTATAGCTGTGCCTACTCTTTCACGCATCGAAGCTGGCAAACAGAATCTTTCATTCAAAACTATGCAAACACTCGTCAATGCTCTTGGAGGAAAACTGCGCATCACACCGAAAGCGGACTCTGTTGTAGAGCTTAACTCTAAGGCGAAAGAAGCACTTGAAAAACTCGTCGAAAAGACTGGAATGGGGGAATCAGAGCTTATTGAAGGTCTTGTATCTATCTACGAACAAGTGCTGGATGGTGCAGGCAAGCAGAGCATTGAAACAATGAATAGCTCTAAATAGGGTCAGACTCCATTTTTCACATGAAGGTGAAATCGAAGACAGAAGTCTGTGAGAGTGCTTCTAAGGACAGAAAAGAGAGATTAAGTACAGCCTTTCTACTGCTCCGCCTACGGGGACACCCACATTCTAAGAGAATAAACCACTATGGTTCACGTGAAAACAACGTTGTCCGTCAACGGTCCACCGTCCTCGAAATAGATCAGTTGCAAGTGCCAAGATGAAAGTTGCAAGCCATAGAGCAAAAAACTCAAGTTCCGTCTGAACTTCTTTCAGCATCACGTTTCTTCGATATTAACAGTCGGGAAAGAACATTCTTGAGAGCGTCGCTTCAAGGAGAAAAATTCAATAACAAGTGTGTTATCGTGTGCAATGCACAGACTGCCACATTTGAGATACATATTATCGATACGTGGTCGAGCTAATATAAAATATGGTCAGACTCCAATCTTGATTAACCTTCAGCATTGAGACAAAAGGCACCGGGGGTGATTACAGTGATCATGTTCGACAGAGTATGGAAGATGCTCGAGGAGATCGACGCAAGCGAAAGGAAGAAGGTATTCGATGAGATTATTGAACTCCTCTCTGCTTCGAAGGACGAGGAGATGCTTCAGCTTAAAGACGACCTGCTGACATTCGAAGACGACATTCTAGATGACTCGGAAGACCCGATAAAGACGCTTCTTGAAGGTGAAAAGTGATGCAGACTTTCGACTCTCTCAAAAAGGAATGCCTGAAGGATGAAGAATTCGCCAAAGTCTACTATTCGAAGAGACCTCTTCAAATCTTCATCAGGGCGATAAAATCTGCAAGGCTGTAGTACAAATAGGGACTCCATTTTTAGGAACAAGAGCAGTTCCTCGTTCCCACGCTTCGCGTCCAGGTTCCTGGTCATCAGTTCCAAGTTGCAAGATGAAAGTTGAATAAGAAAATGGTTGTCCGTTATCGGTTCACCGTTCTCCGAGGAAAACTCGTTCTTCGTTCCAGAGCGAGGACCTGTTATTCGTTCTTGGTTAAGCCAAGAAGAAGAAGATCGAAAACAAGATTCAGGATCCGACTCTGAAATGATTGCCTTAGGTTATTTGGAGAACATCGCATCCCGTCATGCTGAACTTGTTTCAAAATACTGCTCTCAAGGTTTTTCGAACCTGCAACCGGTGAGTAGCCCGGGGGGATTTCACCCCCGGCTCTCTCAGAACCGGACTTGAACCTCTCGATTCATCCGGCTCCCATTATCCAGCCATATAGAATATCCCCATTGTCCAGTGTACAAAGGGGATTTCATACGACCTCATTTTGTCTGTTTGCTCCTTCCTTGTCTCTGTTCACAGTTCCTCCCTTTCGGTTGTCTGCACAGAGTTGGTTGACTAACCTACAAAACTAAATAACACAGTCCCTTCGCTCCACTCCCATTACAGGAGCTTCATCACTACTACGGACTGTTCCGCCCCTGAATCTGGCATCGGTACTTTCACCCTCGTGGGTCTTCCACTTGCGGCTTTTCCCTTAACATCCAGATCCAGGTTCCCAAGTTCCTAATCGAAGCCTGTACCAGGGTCACGCCACCTGTATGCCGGTCACCATCTGGACAGTAAGCAGGTTTCCTCCAGACTTATCCCGGGATAACCAGGCTTCCCAGTTTAGATGACACTAGTAGATGTTACGACACGTTCACGGTGGTTCACTTGTATTCGTCTCTTCTGGTACTCACCTGACGGGATCGCCGTCCCGCCTTTTCCCGTAACGTTCACTACCATGGCTCTTTACCACAGCAGCTTACGGTGGTTTGAAGCCTCCACCTGCATGGCGGCTTCGAGGGGCCCTCCCTCATCTTCGATTAAGCATGGCTTGAAGTTTCCTTCTTCGCCTTCTCCTGACTTTGTCACCAAAAATGACGAAAGAGTAACAACGGTCTTTGAAACTCGCTGTAGAAGGGAGTTCTTTATTTTATGAAAAGAATATGGTGGTGGCAACTATAAAGAATAGTATTTTCAGAATAATCGATTGACATTTAGACTTAGATATCATGTATGTACAATAATGATGCAGGTTATAAGTTATGTAGATCCTTCTATTTATGTTTGGTTTTCTTTGATGTTAGTGGTATAATAGAGTATGTTTTTAAAACACACGAAGGCCAAAGGGAATACTTATTTACAAGTGGTGCGTTCTTATAAGGATGCCAATAATGTAACCCGACACGAGGTGCTGTTTAACCTGGGGCGTTTGGATAAGCTTAAAGAAGATGAGAGTGTTCAACGGGTTATTGGAGAACTCTTCTCACTGTTTAATGAAACAGGAGAATTTTCTCTCAATGAGATAGAAGGCCAACAGGTTCTCAACTGGGGCTACTGTGTGTACAAACACTTATGGGAGAAGTACGGATTACACAGTTTATTGAATGAGATCGGTAAGCTTTTGGGATTGAAGTATGAGCTCAACGATGTGGTCTTTTATGAGGTGTTAAATCATTTACTCAACCCGGCTTCGAAGTTGTCGGGTTTCGAGCAGCGTGAATCCGTCTACGCCAATTTGAAGACCCATGACGATCTCAATGCCTTTTACCGCTGTCTGGATGTATTGGCCGATAATAAGGATGAGATTGAACGGTATGTCTTTGAGAAGAATCGCACATTATTCAACATGAAAGTTGACGTAGTCTTCTATGATGTAACTACCTTTCACTTTGAGAGTGTGAAAGCTGATGAGTTGCGCAATTTCGGGTTTTCGAAGGCGGGCAAGTTCAATGAGGTACAAGTGGTGATGGGGATGCTGGTGGACCTTGAAGGAAGACCGGTGGGTTATGAGCTGTTCCCTGGTAATACGTTTGATTCTAAGACACTGGTGAAGGCTTTGGACAACTTAAATCAAAAGCTTGGGGTGCGTCGTGCGGTGATAGTTGCCGACAGAGGGATCAATGCCAAGATGAATTTGAAGGCGATTGAAGATAGCGGTTATGGCTATGTGGTGGCGTCCAAGATTAAGGGGATGTCTAATGCCATTAAAGCGAGGATATTGGAAGATAAGTGGGACGGGGAAAATCTGAGTTGTGAAGAAGAAGGCGTTTTCAAATACAAGGTGTTAGAGCATGTGAACAGGGTGTACGATTCAGAAACCAAAACGATGCATGAATTGGATGAACATCTGATAATTACATACTCCCTCAAGAGGGCCAATAAAGATAAAAGAGATCGTGAGAGACAATTGGAAAAGGCACGGGTATTGCTTGAAAGTACAGCAAAGATCAAGGCCTCCAACAGGAGGGGACCAAAGAAGTATCTGAAGGAACATCGAAAGGATAAGAGTGACTGGGAATTGGATGAGAAACGTATCGCCTATGAAGCCTCTTTCGATGGTTTTTATGGGATTCAAACGAGCGAAAAGCAGTTGGCACCAATGCAGATTGTGGAGATTAAAAACACCCTCTGGAAGATTGAAGAATCCTTTCGGATTCTAAAAACCACGCTTGAAACTCGCCCGATATTTCATTGGACTGAAAAAAGAATCCGGGGACATTTTGTGTTGTGCTTTCTGGCTTTTCTAATGGAACGCTCATTGGAGATTAAAGCAAAAAAGAATGGGATTGATGCATCTCCTCAAAAACTGAAGGAATCTCTCAAATCACTACAGGTGATGGGTTTTTCTACAAATCATAAGGACTATTTTTTGAAGACAAAGGGGGATCCGCTTGGGAATAAGTTGGTGAGGCTCTTTAGAATAAAGCCTCCCAACAATGTGACGGAACAATCTGAACTCGTTCTTTGATTTAGATAAGATTTAAGTCGCTTCTGTTCGTGGTGGCAATTTGGCATTTTTTCTTTCCAACTTTTGCGCTATGACTGATTTTGCACTCTTGATCGTGACAAAGTCAAGAGCATGGCTTGAAGTTTCCTTCTTCGCCTTCTTGGCACACACCTACCTGCAACCTCGGTACTTCGAGACCAGATCCCGTGCAGGTGCATGACGGGATGACCCTGAACAAAACGTTTTCAGGGCAGGCTAAGTGAGTGGATTCCAAGTCAGGCTCATGAGTGTAAGCTCTCGAATGACAGTCCTTCACGTCATCCTAACAATGTTCTGGCCAGGATCTCGGTGTTCCGCGAAAAATGGGACAGACCAAAGGAACCGGTCAGTCCCTATTTTCGCTATAGTCTTCTCGTGAGCGCAGCGAACGTCCGACAGTGCTCTTTCTCGATTGTTGTTGACGATTTCGGTGGACGGCGGACCGTTGACGGATAACGTTGTCTTCGTCGGCGACCAGCGGGTTCTCCGCTTTTAAGCGCACAGCGGTTCTTCCAGCGTGCAGGTGCATCACGGGCTGACCCTGAACAAAACGTTTTCAGGGCAGGCTTACGGGTGATGAAGTAAGGAGTTTGTACGAGTGACATGGGGTGATAGCCTTCTCTTGCATCGCGTCATTCTGAGATGATCCTGCTCAGAATCTTGCTCTTCTTGTGAGTGAGCGAACTCTCGATAATGCTCTTTCTCGATGCTTCTTATTGGTCTCGCAAAGCCGAAACTGGTCTGTGCGAACAGACAGTCTTCAAAATCGCCTCCTGCCGAAGGCAGCCTTGCGTCCCCGGATGCTTCTCCGGGCATTGCGACCTGGCGAAGCCAGCCTTGCGTCCGCCGATGTTCTTTCGGCGCCTTGCGTCTAATTTCAGCAGTGACTGACTTTCTCTCGGCTCGTGAGCGTAGCGACCGTCTCGACAATGCTCTTTCTCGATGCTTCTTATTGGTCTCGCAAAGCCGAAACTGGTCTGTGCGAACAGACAGTCTTCAAAATCGCCTCCTGCCGAAGGCAGCCTTGCGTCCCCGGATGCTTCTCCGGGCATTGCGACCTGGCGAAGCCAGCCCTGCGTCCGCCGATGTTCTTTCGGCGCCTTGCGTCTAATTTCAGCAGTGACTGACTTTTCACTCGTTTCGTGAGGAAGCGAACGGCTCGACATTGCTCTTTCTCGATTGTTGTTGACGATTTCGGTGGACGGTGGACCGATGACGGACAACGTTGTCTTCGTCAGCGACCAGCGAGTTCTCCGCTTTTAAGCGTACAGCGGCCTTTTCGGTGAACGGGTTCATGATCTTGAACGGTCAACGGCGAACCGTATTTCACAGCGATCAGCGGGTTCTTGTTCTTAAGCGCACAGCGGATCTTAGAACAAATAGGGACCTTATCATATTAATAAGGAAAAGTCTACTAATCAAGTGACATTCAAGTTGTCAACCATATCCTTAGTGGCAGCTAAGGATGGATGAGCATCCTGGGAGTATTCAGGATCGGAATGCATCATAATTAAATCTACTCAAGAGAGAGTTAATGCATCAAAATAGAATCTATTCAAAATCGAATTGAAGGAGATTAAGAACACCTCCCTTTGAGTTAGATTTAGACTTCATTATTCGTATATCAGCGCACCAAAAGGGATTACGCAATAGTAAAAGAGGTGTGAGTAGAATCAGTCACTGGAGCGAACACGGCAGTATCAAGGACAATAATCATCATTTCTTATCGAAGAGTTAATCGTATGTTCCGGTCGATTAATGAGTTTATTCAGAAGCTTGTGTTATTATAATTCAATGCCTATTATTTTCGCGTAAACACTTCCTATTCTTAACCGCCCATCATGGGCGGTTCTTATTTTTTCGCTCTTATTTGTACAGGAGGCTGGCAGTGCAGTTCAGCTAAGTGACTCAAGCGGGATTCCGCTTCAGTGTACGACGAGCTGGCTGCCAAATCGGAGACTTAGTCCGTGATCGGAGCACGAATCAGAATCTAAAGCCTTCTTCAAGGATGGAAGTACAGATCTGGACGATCTTAGCGTCATAGAGAACTCCTGCGTTCTTTTTGATCTCTTCTATCGCAGCTTCAAAGCCAAGCGCCGCCCTGTATGGCCTGTGAGAACTCATCGCCTCAATCACATCTGCAACGATAATGATTTTGGCTTCTAGCAAAATCTCGTCACTCTTCAAATGTCTCGGATAGCCTGAACCGTCTAGCCGCTCATGATGTTGGTAGACAATATCTGCAACGGGCCAGGGTAGGTCGACCTTCCGAAGGATTTCATATGCGGTTTCGGGATGCTTCTTGATCATCTCGAACTCGATATCGCTCAGTTTTCCTGGTTTGGATAGAATCTCTGTTGGAATATTTATCTTCCCAATATCGTGAACCATCGAAGCAACTCTTATAGACTCAATAGTAAACTCGTCAAGACCCATTCTTTCTGCTATTTCTAAGGCCAACTTCGCAACATTCTTCTCATGAAACTGAGTGTATGGATCCTTAAGGTTCAGCATATCAGAGAGAACACTGACTACAGAATTGAAGGCTCGCTTCAGAGCTTCGTTTGCCTTCTGGCGCTCAGTTACATCTCTTGCAATCCCCTCTATAGCGATCAGCCTTCCGTCATTATCGTAAACTGGAACATTAAGCTGTTCTGCCCAGACTACTTCGCCATTTTTTTTGATCCACCTAAGTACTACTGGAGAACGATCTACATGCTCCAGCAAATCTCTCAACTTTTCACGATCATCTGGATGAACCAACTCGAAGCCAAGATTTGGATTGGCATAGTGATCCTCTGGAGTGTAACCCGTAAGCTTTGTAGATGATGGGCTGACGTACGAAAACTTCTGTTCGGGATAAAGCTCTATTCTGTATATCAGGTCGCTGGCCTTTTCGGCGATTAGTCTGAACTTTCTTTCACTTTCTTCGAGAGCCCTTTCGGCAGAAGTTCTAAGCTCCTCTTCCTTTTTTCTTCTAATGGCGTCTTTAACAGCAAAGGGAAGCCTTGAGATGTGCTCCTTAATGACGTAATCTGTTGCACCGGCCTTCATGCATTCGACTGCAGTCTCCTCATTAATAGAACCTGTCAGGATAATTACCGGAATATTCGGAGCGTGTTGGAGCGTTAGTTCTATCACTTCCATACCACTGAAGCCGGGCATCATGAAGTCTGAGACTATCAGAGTGGGCTTAAAAGTGCCAATAGCGTCTAGAAATCCTTCCCAATTGTCCGTGGTAAGAAAACGCAGACTTAAATCCCAATCCGCCAGCCCTCTAGTTATTTCCAGCTTTGCCAGTTCGGCATCACTTACTAAATCCTCTACAAAAAGTATACTCACTACTGGAGAAGAAGGCTCTTGATCAGATATTGTTCGAACCATAGACACCTCCTGAAACTACTTGATGATAGCACGAAAGAACCTTCCTTAAGAAGTACGAACAACACTCATTGATCAGAAACCCAACAGAAATCATCGGGCATTGTCTTTCTGTGGTGCTTATTCAACAGGAGCGAAGACTATAATTCTTGTAGAAGTAATTAAGGCAGACTGGCAGGAGGATTTTCTATGGGAAGAGAAGCACTTATAGCTTTGATAAATAACGCAGCGTTACTCATAGCTCTTGCGGCTGTTTATGGGCTCTTCTATGCCCGATCTTCGCCGAGCAGACAATTCTCAAGTCAAGTGATCTCAGGTTTGTTTCTCGGTATGATCACTCTTGCCGTAATGCTCAACTCATGGCAGCTAGCTCCTGGAGTAGTTTTCGATACAAGATCCGTTGTTCTTGGGCTTATAGGCCTCTACTTCGGTCTCGTGCCTTCTTTGATCGCGGCTTCCATGAGCATTGCTATGAGAATGTTCATGGGAGGAGGGGGTACGCTCGCCGGCATAAGTAGTATTATCAGCTCGGTTTCTGTCGGTCTCCTTTGGCGACACTTTTTGAAAGAGAGAAGGACACGCCACTCGATTGTTGAGTTGTACCTATTCGGAATCCTCGTACATGTTTTTATGTTGTTATGCATGCTTCTTCTCCCATCGCCAAGCCGAGAGACTTTTTACGCCGTTGCCGCACTGCCGGTTATGCTTATCTATCCAGCAGCAACTACGGTAGTTGGGTGGGCTATGACAGCGCAATCAGCCAGGCGGCGCGGAGAGATAGCGGAGAGAGTGCTGGCGGCTACAAGCAAAAGACTAGCAACAATCGTTAAGAATTCTCCGATAGCCATCGTGAGTCTTGATCTCGAATACAGAGTAACAAGCTGGAACGAGGCGGCTGAAAAGATCTTTGGCTGGAAGAGTTCGGAGGTAATAGGCAAACCCCTGCCCTACATTCCGGAAAACATGAGAGAAGAACACGCTAGAATCAACGAAGAGACTTTGAGAGGTCTATCGGTTCACGGAAAGCGATTTGTAAGGTTCAGAAAGGATGGCAGTGAAGTTGTGGTGAAGTTATTCAGTGCTCCGATAAGGAATGACAAGGGAGATCTCGAGGGAATGCTTGGAATCCTTGAAGACGTAACCGCACAGCACAAAGCAGAAGCCGCTCTCAAGGAAAGTGAACTCCGTTTCAGAAGGCTGTACATGAACATGAATGCTGGCATTGCCATATACAAGGTTACTAACTCAGGAGAAGATGTGGTATTTCTCGATATGAACCCCGCCGGATGCAAGATAACCGGGGTCACGAAAGAAGAGATCCTTGGAAGAAGTGTGCGGGGGGTCTTCCCGAAAGTAGTTGAACTCGGGTTGTATGACACGATGATTGAGGTTTGGAAGACCGGACGCTCCAAGCATCATCCAGTAATGAACTACCGTGACGGTAAACTGGATCTAAGAGTTGAGAACTTCGTTTACCGTAACAGGCCGGATGAAATAGTTGCTGTGTTTGAAGATGTGACGAAGCGCGAGTTAACACTTCAAGAACTTGAACGGAGAGTTTGGTGCAGAACGAAAGAGCTTGAGGAGGTAAACAAGGAGCTTGAGGCCTTTACTTACTCAATGGCCCATGATCTGAAAGCTCACCTGAGAGCAATTAATGGCTTTTCTAAGATAATCTCGGATCGTTACTCGGAACTTATTCCTGAAGAAGGCACTCGCTATCTGGGGTTCATACTCAAGGCCGGGGAGGATATGTCGGAGCTGATAACGGGCCTTCTTGAGTACTCAAAAGTAGGTAGATCTCCCCTTAACCTAGAGATCCATTCTTTGAAGGAAATAGTTGATGAATGCGTTTCTACACTGTCAAGTAGAATTGAAGAGGAGTATGCTTCGGTGCAGACCGCCTCTGAGATGCCAAATGTCTATGTAGATCGCACGCTAATGAAAAGGGCGGTTATCAACCTTCTTCAAAACTCCTTGACCTATCACAAACCAGAAGATCGAGCCGCAGTGAAGATATACTCTGAAAGAAGAGGAGAATGGGTACACTTGATTGTTGAAGATAATGGAATAGGAATAAGTCAGAAGTTCCATAAGAGGATCTTCAACATATTCCAGAGGCTCCATTCTAGCGAAGACTTCCCGGGAAGCGGTATAGGTCTGGCTATTGTGAAGAAGTCGATCACTTTGATGGGTGGGGACGTTTCTGTGCAATCAGTGCCGGGAGAAGGAGCAAAGTTCATAGTGAAGATAAAGGAGGCCAGGCTTTGAAAGAAGCTTTGATACTGCTTGTCCAGGATAACCAGATGGACGTCGAACTGACACTTGACTCCTTCAGACAGGTAGGACTTACGAACCGAGTCGAGATTGTAAAGAGCGGTGAAATGGCTCTCGACTATGTGTTTGGCAGAGGGCGATACGAAGATAGAGAGGCATTCCCTGTGCCTGATCTTGTCTTGCTGGATCTCAAATTACCCGGGATTTCTGGACATGAAGTTCTTCACGAAATAAAGCATTCCGAACTCACAAGAAGGATCCCTGTCGTCGTCCTTACATCTTCTCGTGAAGAAAGAGACAGGGCAATTTGCTATGACTGCGGAGTGAACTCCTATCTTGTCAAACCGATCGATTTTGACGAATTCCTGATCGTTGCGAAAGCTATTGGAGATTACTGGCTGACGATCAATGTCGGTCCTCCAGAAGCATAAGGGCCATGAAGGTACGCGGCGGGTTGAGTGTTGGAAAAGAGTGAGAGTTCTTCGTTGAGCAAGGACCTGTTATTCGTGAAGAACGGTTCTTCGTTCCGACGCTACGCGTCCAGGTTCTTCGTTCTTCGTCTAGGATTCCGTCATTCTCGTGTATTGTCACAAGAGAGAAAGCAGAGAGTATAGAATGAGGGTAGAGGGAGTAGCCAGTCGTCATTCCAAAATGATTCAGAATCCCGCTCCTAAAAATCGCAGTACGCTTATGAGCAAGGACCCGCTGATGGCTTTGAAGAACCGTCCTTCGTGAAGAACGGTTCTTCGTTCCGACGCTTCGCGTCCAGGTTCTTCGTTCTTGGTCAAGCACATCTCGTCTGAACCTGATTCAGAATCTCGATCTAAGATCAGTTACAAGTGGAGAACCGTCCTTCGCTCAGACCCAAGCCCAGATCCTGAACAGGAGCACTTCAGGATGACGTGAAGGACTGTCATCCCGTGATGGGTCTGCACGGGATCTGGTCTTGAAGTACCGAGGTTGCAGTGGTTGCAGGTTCGAAAAACCTTGAGAGCATTATTTTGAAACAAGTTCAGCATGACGGGATGTGATGTTTTTGCTCAACAGCTTGCAACTGGTGAGTAGCCCAGGGGGATTTCACCCCCAGGCTCTCTCAGAACCGGACTTGAACCTCTCGATTCATCCGGCTCCCATTATCCAGCCATATAGAATATCCCCATTGTCCAGTGTACAAATAGATGAGGCTCTCTGCGAGCAAGAGCTTCTAGCCATTTACCCGCTTTTGTAAGACCTCTCCTTTTCTTGTACTTGTTTCTTACCCATTGAACTAAGGCTTTGTTTAGCCGACTAAGTACTGTATACATTTCAAATTTGCGAAAGTGACCATAGTAGTTTATCCAACCTCTTATTACCGGGTTGATTCTTTCTGAGAGTTCTTCAATACTCAGGTATGACTTGGTTTGAAGTCTCATTCTCCGGATCTTCTGTCTCATCGCCTTCTTTGCCTGTTCACTCACTGCAGGGGTGAAGCTGTAGAAGATTCGCCCATTTCTGTCTTTGCAGCTGCGGACTCTGAAGGTGTATCCTAGAAAGTCAAAGCTTGTATTTGGATACTCGTCCTTCCTCTTATCGTCTTTGCAGTAGACAATACGGGTCTTCTCTGGATGAAGCTCCAGTTTGCATTCTTCCATTCTTGTCTTAAGACTTTCAAGAAGAAGCCGGGCTTCCTCCAGAGTTCTACAGTGTATCACTCCATCATCTGCGTATCTGGCAAAGGGCTTATCCGGATGAGTCCTCTCCATCCATTTGTCGAAGGCGTAATGCATGAAGAGGTTAGCCAGTACAGGGCTTATTACCCCTCCCTGTGGCGTTCCCTTGCTTCTCTCTTCGACTCTTCCATTAGGTTTCTGAAAGGGTGCTTTCAGCCATCTCTCTATGTAGAGTTTTAGCCATGGAATCTTCACATGTTTCTTGACTGCCCTCATTAGTAGTTCATGGTCTATGTTGTCGAACAGTCCTTTAATGTCGAATTCCAGTACCCAGTCATACCGCCAGCATCTCTGCCTCGTTACTTCAAGGGCATCTATCGCTGACTTTCCCTCCCTGTATCCGTAGGAGTCCTTATGGAAGTGTGGATCTACCAGGGGATTTAGATAGATTTTGGCTACCATCTGGGCTACTCTGTCCCCCACTGTGGGGATTCCCAGTACTCTCTTCCCTCCACTCTTCTTTTCTATCTCTATCGCTTTGACTGGAGGTGGAAAGTAACTGCCAGAGGACATTCGATTCCAAATCTTGTAGAGATTGTTGTCAAGATCGGCTTCGAACTCTTTCAGGCTTACCTCGTCTATTCCTTCTGCCCCTCTGTTCTCTTTCACTTTCTTGAATGCTTCCAGTACTACTTTCTTGGGGATTTCATACGACCTCATCTTGTCTGTTT
>NZ_JPGZ01000034.1:0-124973 GCF_003351125.1 Mesotoga sp. Brook.08.YT.4.2.5.2. | reverse complement strand
TCTTCGCCTTCTTGGCACACTCTGGTCAGATCTCTCATGGAGACCTAGAGTGCCGAACTCTAGGTCTTTCTTCGATACTGTAAGGCTTCAGCAATGTGCCTGGCCTTAACTTCACTTTCTTCGAGATCGGCTATAGTAAGTGCTACTTTAAGAACTCTATCAATGGCCCTTGCAGTTAATTTCATCTTTTCCACGGCTGCCGAAAGAAGTGATCTCGATGCTGAGTCTAGCGGCACGTATTCTTTCAGTAAGGCATGACTGAGCTGACTATTCGAAAATATGCTCATTCCTGCATATCTCGACGACTGTCTCTTCCTTGCCGTAATAACTCTCTTCCGAACTTCGTCAGAGCTTTCTGCCGTTGAGTTTTCCATATACTTATCGAAATCGAGTCTTGGCATGTCAACGAAGATATCTATCCTATCTTCCATTGGACCCGAGATCTTCCTGTTATATCTTTGAATGTCATACCAAGAACATGTGCACTCTCTTGTTTTGTCCCCGTACCATCCGCAAGGACACGGGTTTTGGGCAGCTATGAGCATGAATCTGGCAGGATAAGTGGCTGTCAGTTTTGCTCTTGCAACAGTAATTACTCCATCCTCCAGCGGTTGTCTGAGAGCCTCGATTACATCTCTTCTGAACTCCGGAAACTCGTCCATGAATAAGACACCGTTGTGGGCAAGACTAATTTCACCCGGTCTAGCATCATTTCCACCACCAACGATAGATGTTGTCGACGCAGTATGGTGAGGAGACCTGAATGGTCTCTCTTTTATCAGGCCTCTTTCACCCAGCAGTCCAGCAACGCTGTAAATCATTGTGGTCTCAATAGCTTCATCCATAGTTAGCGGAGGGAGAATAGATGGAATTCTGCGGGCAAGCATTGTTTTTCCACATCCCGGGGACCCTCGAAGGGAAATGTTGTGCCCTCCTGCCGCGGCGACTTCAGAAGCCCTCTTAGCAAACTCCTGTCCCTTTATCTCAGACATGTCCGGCCCATTCATACTTCCCAATTCGGGCTGCGAATAGACGACGGGTTTTTTCTCCACGTGTCCGTTCAAAAAGCCAACCAAATCGTTCAAACTATCCGCCGTGAAAATAGTAAGGTTGTTCACTATTGTAGCTTCCTGTCTGTTTGGGGCAGGAAGCACAACTCTTAGACCATTTGCCCTGCTGGAAAGCGAAAGCAGAATTGGCAAGACGCCTCTTACTCGCCTAAGGCTTCCGTCAAGACCCAGTTCACCAAAGAAAATGTAATCGGAAAGATCGGTTTTGATTTTCGAAGTTGCCTTAAGCAACCCCACCGCTATAGGAAGATCGAGATAAGATCCCTCCTTTTTCACATCGCTCGGAGCTAGGTTGACCGTTATTCGACCGTTGGGTAGCTCTATCCCCGAGTTCTTGACGGCACTCTTAACTCTCTTCTTGCTCTCCTTAATTACGGTGTCTCCAAGACCTACGATATCCATCTCCTGGATTACTGCCCTGCTGTCAATATCCAGCTCAACGAGAACATCCAAAACGTTAAGACCCATGGTTGTAATCGTTCTAACTCTTGAATAGCGCATCTCATAACCTCCTATCATATATGAAATTATATCAATCAAGAGGCGAAGAGGTGATATACTTGAAATGAGGCATGGTCGAGGTGTGCATATGAAGAATACACATCGTATTAGTGTAAGAGCTTTGGTCATAAAAGACGAATCTGTTCTTCTTGTTCGTCATGAGCATCGCGACAGACCTCCCTTCTGGTGTTTCCCCGGCGGACTTGTTGAACCAGGCGAAGATCTTTTTACTGCAATCAAGAGAGAGATAAGGGAAGAGACTTATCTTGAAGTCTTTCCTAAATCGGTTGTTGCACTACAGGAATTCAAAAGAGAAAGCCTTCTGGAGGTGATATTTTCCTGCGATTACGTCTCGGGAAGGACCAACCTGGGATCAGATCCAGATAACTCGGGAGTTCCAACGTTGGTTGAAGTCAAATGGGTGGAAATTGGAGAGATTGAGAAGTACAGAGTACTTCCGATTTGGCTTTCTTCACGTCTCAAGACAGAATGGAATTCTCTGAGTTCAGTACAGTTATATGAGGTAGCGAGCAAACACCAGCTCAGGACAGGGAGTCCTGATTCCAGCGTACTGTAACGGCCTTTGGTATGTGATAACATGAAGTAACGCAATTTGGTAGCATCACGCGAGAGGAGGGTTATCATGGATTACAACATCTACTCTAAAGACGTAACTGTTACAGACTCCATGAAAGACTACATCGACAAGAGGTTCTCAAAAGTGTCGAAAGTTGTCAACGAGGAGAAGCTGATCTCGATGGATCTCAGGCTCTCGAAGGAAAGGGCGTTCTACAAGGTCGAGGCGACCGCCCATCTGCCGGGCGTTATGGTCCGCGTGGAGGAAAAGGGCAGCGACTTCTATACAGTAGTGGATTCGGCATCTGATGCCTTTGAGAGAAGAATAAAGAGATTCAAAGAGAGAACTCGCCACAAGCACAAAAACGGCCTTAAGGAAAACCTCGATTCAATTCCCTCCAGGTTCGAAGAAGATCAATCCACAGTAATTACAAGACGTAAGAGGTTCACTATCAAGCCGATGACTGAGGATGAGGCCGTTCTTCAGATGGAAATGCTTGGCCACACCTTTTTTGTCTACAGGAATATCGATACTGATGAAGTCAATGTTCTCTATACTAGAAAGAACGGATCTATCGGTATTATTGAAATGAACGAATAGCGGACGGCCACCAGAAGGTGGCCCGCTTTCTTAATCTTCACGTGAGATGATTATTATGGTAGAATTCGAAATCTAGTTCTGTCTATAGAAATGAAAGGGTGGTGGCAAGAATACAGAATAACAGAACGCAGACTATTGTCTTCAGTCGAATTGAGGACGAAGTCAGGATCGCTTCTCTGGACGGCGATCAGCTGGAAGAGATTTTTTTCGAAGACATGGACAGCGAAAGTGTAACTGGAAACATCTATCTTGGCAAGGTAGAGAATGTTGTTCCCAGCCTTGAAGCGGCTTTTGTGAATATTGGGATTGGAAGGAACGCATTTCTTAGATTCAAAGATGCTTCCGGACAACAGAAACTGGAGAAGAACAACAAAGTTCTAGTCCAGGTCAGCAAAGATCCCATCGGTTCGAAAGGGCCTCAGATTACCCTTAAGGTTAGCATACCAGGCAGAAGCCTTGTTTATACACCGTTTTCGAAGCATATTGGAATATCGAAGAAGATCGCGGATCAGCAGGAAAGGAATAGGCTCACCGCGGTTGCGAAGTCAGTTCTTGAAAACAAAGAAGGTGTGATCTTCCGTACCGCCGCTTTCGGTGTGGGTGAGGAAACAATAAAGGAAGAGCTTGAAAGTCTGCGTGAAAACTGGAACAAGATAAACGAGACATTTAGAAGAAGCAGAAAACCGAAGATTCTCTATGAGGAACCTTCCTTTGTAGAGTATATTCTCAGAGAGAGACTGACCGAAAATACAAAGGAGATAGTGGTCGATTCAGAGGAACTCTGGCACGATGTGGTCGCCGGCATCAGCAAATTCAAGTCCGGTTTCAAACCGGTCGTGAGGTATGTTGAAGGCGATGCCTTTGCGTCTGAAGAAGTGTACGAGAAAATGAAGATCCTCTATACCAGAATGGTATCCCTACCCGCGGGAGGAAACATATACATAGACAGAACAGAAGCTATGACGGTAATCGATGTGAACTCTGCAAGCAGTATCTCCGGCAACGATGTGTCGGAAACTTCATTGAACACGAACCTAGAGGCCGCTTCAGAGATTGCGAGACAGCTGAGATTGAGAAACATTGGCGGAATAGTCGTTATAGACTTTATTGATATGAAGAACGATGAAGATAGGCAGAAAGTGATATCGAGTCTCACAGCTGAATTTAAGAAGGACAAGGCGAGAACTATGATAATGGGATTCACGAGACTTGGATTGCTGGAAATGACAAGGAAGCGATCGACAGCTGCAATTGGGTCCAAGTTATATTCCTCATGCCCGATTTGCAAGGGAACGGGAAGGATCGAGTCTCCCAGGGCAGTTTATCAGCGGCTGCTTAAGGATCTATCGAGGGGTTTTCAGGACGAATCGTTGACCAGCGCCTCCATTCAGGTTTATCAAAACATGTCTGGAATCCTAACTCCAGAAAACCAGAAGAACCTTGTCAAGACGCTAAAAAGAGAGATTTCGGTGGGCTTCACCTGGCCAATTCCGACCTCTTATGAAATCAAATTCGTGAAGAAGCAAGAAAAGTTGAAGAAACCCAAGACTAAGACAAAAAGGGAGTCGAAATGACTCCCTTTACCTATGTGGTGGATGCGACAGGGATTGAACCTGTGGCCTCTTCCGTGTGAAGGAAGCGCTCTTCCGCTGAGCTACGCATCCGTACAGCAATTCTATCATCGGTAGGGTACAGTGTCAAGGTTTGACGATTAGTTACGTGATGACAGGTAGCGGCAAAGTGAAAACGGTTGACCGTTAACCGAGGGAAAAACCTGTTCTTCGTTCCAGAGCGAGGATCTGT
Organism: Mesotoga sp. Brook.08.YT.4.2.5.2.; assembly: GCF_003351125.1. Taxonomy (NCBI): domain Bacteria; kingdom Thermotogati; phylum Thermotogota; class Thermotogae; order Kosmotogales; family Kosmotogaceae; genus Mesotoga; species Mesotoga sp. Brook.08.YT.4.2.5.2. Next base: position 120,422 of record NZ_JPGZ01000034.1, on the reverse strand, counting down.
CCTTCGTTTCTAGATCCGCTGTACGCTTAAGAACAAGGACCCGCTGATCGCTTGTTAAAGCTCAGTTGCAAGTTACAAGATACAAGTTGTAAGAAAAAGCAAGAGAAGAAGGACGGATCCTAGCTATTGGACGGCAAACCTGAGGACTGCTTTTCCCAGCGCACAGCGTGTTCCCTCAAGCATTAAGCGGGTTTTCCGGCCGCGAAGCAGAACTGGCCTGCGTCAACGGACCGGCATTCTTCTCCAAATAACTTCACTGCTACTGAACACAGGAGCCTGCTCTCTCAAACGAGACTGCGAAAATGTGCACATTAGCCAGCTGAGGAAAGACTATGCTTTTCAACGGTTTATCAAGAAGATCACTACAACGATAGTACAGCATGCACTTGACTCTCTCTGTATTCCCAGTATTATCGTATCTGCCGGAAAACACGAACGCAATTTCCTCTCCAGTCGATGGCCCTCCGCACCAATCGGAAAACGACAACTGGATCATTTGCTGCGAACCATCTTCGTAGATCAGCAGCGCTTCACCGACGTAGTCACCATGGTTCGCCGAACCGAGGATACAGATACGACTGAATACTTCTGCTGGAAATGTGATCGCCTGGCCCGTGAGTCTTAGGTTGTCGTCGCCTTTGATGTTCATTAAGAATCTAGTCTCACCAACAGAAAGGAATCCTGATTCTAGCTCTCTCTCCAGCTCTGCAGATATGTAAGAAGCTCCAAATAATCCCTGAGGGTTGTCGAAATTCGCCGTTTTTCTCTCATCGGAAGATGCAATTCCGTTGTTGTTGAATAGCTCTTCAAGATTCAAATGAACGAACCCGTCCTGTTCGACAACATCCACCACCAGTGACGGTGGTACTTCAGTAATCTTTCTCTCTCTTTCAAAGATCCTACCGTTTGCAATTGAAATACCTTCTTGTGCTTCCTCGCTTCCACGGAAATTGAGAATAAAGGAAACATCTTCTCCTGGATCGTAAGCAACCACCAAATTCGGCACGAGAATTATCTGATCGAGATCGAAACTACCTTCGGTTATTCTTCCTCCCACCGTGAAGGTAGATTCATTACCTGTACCTTTTACAGTACCGATTTTGAGAATGGCTCTCCGCTCTAGGCTGACTACCTTCTCTGATCTGGAATCCCCAAGCCTCAAGGTAAAGACCACTTCGTTAGCTTTGACTTCATTTAGAGCTGCAAATACTGAATATGATGTCTCGGCAAGTGTTATTGGCATACGAAGACTGAATGCTCCTGAGATGTTTATTACGGCATTGCCCGAAAAGCCGGTACCCTGGATTATCGCTGATTCGGAAAGGCCAGCCCTCATGGATTCTGCTTCAACTACCTCAACCGGCGCAAGTATCTCTACTTCACCAGAAAAGAACCGTTCGTACTGATCGGGAAGCCTACTGATCCTTTCGAGAGAAAGAAGCATGGAAATCGTAGATTCTGCTCCTGCATTTCTATTTACGTGTGAGAATTCAAGTCCGTCAAATCCCTCTCCGTTCCTCCCTATCATTGACTGGTTCAACTTGTTGACACCAAGGAACCAGCTTCCAAGAAGAGCCGTTGTAGAGGCAATCTCATCATCTTCGGTCAGTTCATACAGCATATACCCTGCTGAAATCGCAGCTTCTGCAGCATAGGCTATCTGCGGGAAAAGTTGCAAGTATTGAGACAATGAGTATAGAGGCCCCGCATTCAGCAGAAGCGCCGAGCTTCGCTTGAAAGCCTCTACAGAAGCTTCAAGAAGATTGTCGTCTTCTAGAATCGCACTTGCCAAAGCTATTGCTTCCAGCTGCCTCGAACCCCAACCGTGCCAGTAATACTTCGATTCTGAAGGTGGTGCCTCGTCTACAAGACCGTCAAAAAGCGAGTCGCTATTCAGAACCAGCTTATCTCGAATAGCAGAAGAACACCTTTCAACGAAACTTCCCACGAGTGCATCGTTGCCTATCATGAACAACTCGGCGGCTCCAAGAAGAACAACGGATGAGAGGTCGGTGTAGCCATGAATAAGACCGTCCTGTTCAAAGCTGATTATTCTTCGGAAGCACCTATGTGCAGCTTCGGTCAGTTTAACAGAAAACTCGGGGTCAAAATCTTGAGATATCCGTGCTCCGGTAGTAAGCGCCCATAATGCTCGAGCTGCCCACCAGTTTCCTCCTTTTCTGGAAGTAGGCCCATTTAGGTTTATTCTTCCATCTTCGAATACGAAATTGTAGAAGTCCCCATCGACATCCTGCATTGAAAGTACAAATTCCAGCGCTTCTCTTGCCCGTCCGAAGTACTCAGGGTTTCCTGAAGTCTCAAAGAGTCTCAAATAAAGTATCGCCGCCCTCGCCACATCATCAACACATGTAACTCCTTCGCCGGGAGCATCGGCATGTTTGTAGCTTCCATCGGGAAGTCTGTCAGCATAAATCCAGTAACCAACTCTTGTGACATTCTCAATCGAGAACTCGTCTCTAAGGAATTCCAGATGTCCTAGATTAAGCTGAACCTCCATCCCGATAAGCAAGACTGAAGCAAGAGATAAGAGCAAGACGATTACCTTCTTCATAGACACCTCCAAAATAAAAGGGTGAGAGGCAACCTCTCACCCTAAAGCAAAGATCGATTATTCTCCTATCTTGAGTGACTGAATCTCCGACTTCTTGAGCTCAGCGAACTCGATTGAATCCTGAATTGAGTCGGCGTTGAATATCGAGTAGACTCTCTTGAAACTGACAACATCTCCTGCCGCAAAGCGCTTTACGTAGTCTTCCCAGTTTGAAGAGACATAACCTCTAGTGCTTTCGAAGATGTCAATCTCACCGGGCATCCATTCGAAGTATCCGTCCCTGAATTCCCTGCTCTCATATACCCAAGTAAGACCTCCTATCCATTTCTCGTAGTCGGCTACTACAACAGGTACTTCGGGGTTTATCTCTGCGACACCCAATTTCAATGACAACGAGTAGTTGGCTCTCCAGCTTTCCTGAGAAGCAAATATGTACGTCGCACCCCACCAAAGCGGTCTCATTGAATCTACAGCAGGGAAGACAATATAGGGCTTGTTTCCGAAATACATTATCGCATTTCTCTCAAGCCAGTATTCTAGTGGTGTAATATTAAGCTGATCGGCCCAGAGAAGTCTTCTGAATACAGGAAGCGTATGGACCGTGTCTTCAGCTACGTCAGTCAATACTCTTGTTGCCATTATCTGTAGTTTCATTAGTTCGGCATATGTCGCAAATTCAAAGGTGTTGTGAGAAATTATATCCCCGTTGCTGAAGATTGTGGTGATGATTTTTTGAGTTACACCCAGGAAAGGTTTCGCTTCAAGCGTGCTAACAACAGTGATTCCTACGGGCCCGGCAGGAAGAACCGAGACTTCCTTGACTGCAAAATCTCCCGACGTCTTTTCTTCGTGCCTGCCAAACTCTCCATCGATGTAATAGGTCGATCCAACATAACCCGACATCCTGACAATGCCTATCTCATCGACCACAGTTCCTTCCACATCTCCGAAACCAGTTACCTTAACGAGACCTTTGTTATTGGCAATTGCAGTTATTTCCCCGATTTCAATAACCCACTGCCCATCTTCCTCAGTTACTTTTCCTACCGACTGGTAGGTTGGGGGAAGAATGTCAAAGTTGTCACTAACCGTTATCTCTGCAGGACCTGTGATCAAGAAGGAGAGAATATCCCCGGATGAGAGCCTTCCATTCAGATCGGCATCATCAATTTGATACGGAAGCTCCTTTCCGTCTTGAACAACTCTTAATGAGTCCCAGTTGGCATCGAAGTCAACCCCAACGAGATCAAGAATATCACTCATGGCAATTGTAACGGCAACAGGCTCCCCGGTGAAGGAATTGACAGACACGGGAACCCTTATAGTCTCTGCAACTAAAAAGACCGAAAGCACTATGAAGAAAAGAACCAAGAACCTCTTCATACAAACACCTCCTAGAAGTCGATGTGAAATCGCTTACATATCACTTAAGATTATAGAATCTTGTCACTTCTTTGATCTAGAATGATATGGAATCAAAAATAATGACTTACGAAGATTATCGGCAATCAATTGGTAATATAACCTGATTCCGCACTAAATTTACTTTTTTCGTCTAACTTTAATCAACTTTGATACCTACGATTATTTAAGACATGCAAAACGGCATATTATTGACTTAATAGCTCTAAATACTAACTGAATGGCTTTATTAGTTGCTACTCGAATGTGATTATTGAGCCTCAATCGAGGTATATTACTTTTAGAGATGTAAGCGTTTACATAGCTAGAGGTGATTTACTTGTCAGCAAAACTATCTGATGTCGCACGACTGGCAGAAGTATCAACCGCAACCGTTTCAAGAGTGCTGAATAAGAGCGGCTACGTTTCGAAGAAGGCAAGAGAAAAGGTCTTGTCAGCCATAGAAGAACTCGAGTACAAACCCTCAAAAGTTGCAAGCTACCTTGCAAGCAGAAAGCTTGACTTCAACATCGGCATCGTCGCTGGCAGAAGATTGTTTAAGATTCTTTCCAGCAAATCTGATCAATTTTACACTATCGTTCTTAATGGAATTGAGGAGTTCTTTCTAAACAACAACATGAGAGGAGAATTAGTATCGACAGATGAGTTCTCGAATAGTTTTGACGGATATCTGATGATAGGTGGAGAAATAAGCGAGAAAGATGTGAGAATGGTCAAAGAGGGCGGGAAACCGGTTGTGCTGGTCGATCAGTATCTTGCCGGTGTCAAGGTAGACTGTGTTGTTTCTGATGGTTACGATGGAGCTGTATATGGAATGAGAAAGCTCTTCTCAAAAGGTCTGAAGAAGATAGTGAACATCCATGGTCCCCTGTCTCACTTTGGTTTCAGAGATAGATACGACGGGTATATCTCAGCAATGGAAAGCGCCGGCTACTTGCCTAGAGCATTTGAATACGACGAAGAAAACGACAATATGAGCGCGATTATTGACCTTTTGCTTTCAAGATACGGGCTTCCAGACGCAGTATTCGGGTGTAATGATACGGCCGCAATCAGAGCAATGGAAGAGTTTCAGGCAAGAGGCATAAAAATACCAGAAGAGGCATCGATTATGGGATTTGATGACATTATAAACTCTTCCGGTACCACCCCTTCGTTGACGACATTCAAGATCTTCAAGCGTGAGATGGGGGTTGTAGCATCAAGAAGACTGCAGAGTCTGCTAATTGGCAATGAACCTCATCCTACAAAGATTTCTCTGTTTACCGAATTTGTCCAGAGAGAGAGCACTTTATAGAAAAGGAGGTAAAGATCGTGAAAAAACTAATTCTGTTAACGGTATTCCTGTGCCTTATCTCGGGATTACTTGGCGTTGAGCTTGTCTTCTGGACAGCGCCAAATCCTCTTCAAGAGAGTTTCTGGAAAGAAGTGGTTTCCGAGTGGAATCAGAACAACCCGGATATCCAGATAAAGTGGTCGACGATCCCGGCTGCCGGTAGCTCAGAGGAGGCTATACTCACATCAATCGCATCGGGAAGAATGCCTGACATCTGCACGAACATCTTCTCGGGTTTTGCAGCACAACTTATCGAAGCAGACATACTTGTTCCGCTAAACTCCTTCCCGGATTTCTGGGAGCTAATGGAGAAGAGGAAGATGACTTCAATAGTCGAAAGCTGGAAATTTGGAAACGACTATTACGTGCTCCCAATATACTCGAATCCGATTATGATGTGGTGGAGATCGGACATACTGAAAGAGCTGGGATATGATAGGCCGCCCAGAACATACTCGGAGATCTATGAAATCAGTGAGAAGTATTCCGTCCCTTACGAGAAGTATGGAACATTGGTCGTAATGGGCAGAAACTGGTACGACAGATGGTATGATTTCATAACCTATTACTATGCGGCAAGCGAGGGCTCCCCATATCTGGATGTTGAGAAAGCAAGAGCTCTCTTCAACAACGATACGGGGAAAGAAGTCGTCACATTCATAGATACCATGTTCAGAAACAACTGGACGGCGGTCGACCTCGGAAGCAACCCATTCTACTTCGGAGTAGTTCTTGGTGGTATATTCGGGCCTTGGGAGATCAATCAGGCGAGGAACCTCTTCCCTGATGTCTTTGACCACATTGCAATCGCTCCACCTCCAGTCCCGGACGACTATCCAGAAGACAAACCAATATACACGTTCGCAGATACTAAGGGACTGGTAATGTTTGCAACAACAAAGCATAAGGAAGCCGCATGGAAGTTCATCAAGTGGGTTTACTCAGATATTGAGAAAGATCGGAAATGGATGGAAGTTACCAACCTTCCTCCTGCAAGAGAGGATCTGCTATCTAACCCCATCTTTCAAGAATACATGGATGAGAACCCAAAGTTCGCCGCTTACGCTAGCCATGTTGCCTATGCTGTCCCGCCCGCATTAACCACCAAGACTGTTGAGGTTCAAGATATTCTCACGACATTTCTCATCGAACAAATAATGTATGGAAAATCCACTCCATTCGAAGCTTTGAGCGATGCGGCAACAAGAGTAAGAAGAGAACTCTTCTAAGAGAAGAGGTGATTTTGAGTGAGGAAGAGATTGAAAACCATCGACGCAATAAAGGGCTGGTCTCTGTCAGGAGGATACCTAGTATATACAGCGATTTTCTGGGGGTACCCGTTCGTATGGTTACTGATTCTGGCACTCTCGAAATGGAATTACTTCACACCCAGGAAGTTTATCTGGTTTGACAATTTCATTAAGCTCTTCCAGGATGAGCTATTCTGGAGGGTCTTCCTGAACACCTTCAATTTCATGCTTTACTTCATCCCAATGGTTCTCGGTCTCTCCTTACTCTTTGCTCTTGGCCTGAAGAAGGTGAAGATGTTCAGGACCTTCTTCATACTGGCATTTCTCGTTGCCAACGTCTCCTCCGGAGTCGCCTACTCGATCATATTCCAAAAGCTGTTTGCGATAAACGGTCCCTTAAACAGCATTACTAGGTCTATTTTCGGAATCACAATCCCCTGGTTTAGCAGTCCACAGCTGGCAACGCTATCTATCGCAATGATGGTAACCTGGAAATTCATTGGTTACTACGGTCTCATTCTTTTCTCAGGGCTTCAGGCAATACCGGAGAGTCTATATGAATCTGCTGAACTGGATGGAGCAGGAAAGATGACGAGATTTTTCAGGATCACTCTGCCCCTTATAAATCCGTCGATAGTTATGGTTCTGGTTCTCTCCCTTACTCTAACTTTTGGAATATTCACCGAGCCCTTCCTCATTACGGGAGGAGGTCCGATGAGAACCACATATACATTCCAGATGCTCATCTACACGACAGCATTCCAGAAAATCAATCCGGGATACGCATCGGCGTTGGCAATCATAGTGGCTCTTCTGAGTTACGGATGCGTGTTGCTCACCAGGAAGCTTGTTGAAAGAGAGGTGGAGATGGTATGAAGAAGATACCGATGATTATCCTTTATGTCATTCTCTTTGCCGCCTCCGTCGTATGGATCTACCCATATATATGGATGCTGCTATCGTCTTTCAAGCCAACTAATGAAATTTATGGCGGATTCCTGCCGAGCCAGTTCACCCTTGATAATTATAGATTCATTCTAGAAGCCGCCGACAAGATGGAGAGACCGTTTATTCAAGCTCTTGGCAATTCGATATTCATATCTGTAACCGTTACCTTTGGAGTACTAGTGACCTCGGCTCTCGTTGGCTTCGGACTATCAAGGCTAAGTTTCAAAGGAAGAAATGTGATATTCAATTTCATAATATTTCAGATGATATTCCCGGGATTTCTTTTTATTGTCCCTTTATATGTCCTCATAAGGAATCTCGGTCTAATTGACACCAGAACGGCCCTCATACTCCCTTCCCTCGTTTCCGCTTGGGGTGTCTTCATGTTTACACAGTCCTTCAGAGCCGTTCCAAACGAATACCTTGAAGCAGCTAGAATGGATGGAGCAAACGACCTCTGGATAATCACGAAGGTGTTGATCCCGCTAACTAGCTCGACCGTATCTATCGTTGGACTCTTCACATTCATCGGAATATGGGATAATTTCATGTGGCCTCTAATAGTTGTCAGCGATTATTCAAAGATGCCGCTTTCAGTACTTTTGGCAAGCTTCAATATGCAGTACGGAAGTTACCTGGGACCGGTTCTTGCAGGTTCTGTCCTTCAGACTATGCCCATGGTAGTCATATTTCTGGTGTTCAGAAAGTACTTCCTTCAAGGAATCTCTATGTCATTGAAATAAGGAGTGAGAGTTGTGATCAAACTGAAAAGACATCCGTTAAACCCTCTTATCTCTCCGATCCCGCAACATCACTGGGAATCTAAGTATGTTTTCAACTGTGCCGTTGTCAAACGAAAAAAAGTCTTTCACATGCTATACAGGGCCCAGGGAGAAGATATGGTTTCAAGAATGGGCTACGCCGTTTCACTCGACGGTGTTAGATTCAACAGACTTGAGAAGCCGGTCTTTACTCCCGGAAGTCAATGGGAGCTTTACGGCGTTGAGGACCCCAGGCTAACGGAGCTGGAGGGAAAAGTCTTCATGCAATACACGGCCTATTCTCCTCTTGGTGTACGAATTTCGATGGCTTCAACGACTGATTTTCTCCGCTGGGAGCGTCACGGAGTAATTATCCCGGATGTCGACAACAAAGATGCAGCGCTGTTTCCGGAGAAGGTGAACGGACGCTACATTATGTTCCACAGAATCGAACCGGACATGTATCTGGCGTATTCAGACGATCTCAATACCTGGACACGATTCACTTCTATAGCCGGTCCGAGACCCAGCATGTGGGACAATCTGAAGATTGGGGTAGGTGCTCCACCTATCAAAACTAAATACGGGTGGCTTGTACTGTATCACGGCGTGGAAGACACTCCTAGACCTACTTACAGACTGGGGTTCATGTTACTAGACTCAGAGAACCCTGAGAAGGTCATAAAGAGAAGCAATGAACCGATTCTTGAACCAGAAGAAGAGTGGGAAGTGTTTGGAGGCGTCCCAAATGTCGTTTTTTCCGATGCAATGGTGGAACACGAAGGACACTATTATGTTTATTATGGGGCGGCAGACAACCTTATCGCTCTGGCCACAATCGAGAAAGAGGTTGTGATCAACTGGATAAGGAGTTGATTATGTGAGAAGACTACTGCTTGTGGTATTGCTCTCTCTATGTTCATCGGTATTTTCCATTTCGATAGAGTTTGAATCGCTATATAACATTGAAAGAGCATCTGAGCTTCCTATAGTGATGCCTCAAGGTGTCGGGTGGGAGAGCAAGGCCGTATTCAATCCGGCAGCTATAGTTATTGACTCGACTGTCTATCTTCTCTACAGATCGGAAGACTGGGCCGGCACAGGTAGATGGAATGGCACATCAAGGATTGGCCTGGCGACATCGGCAGATGGCTTCGAGTTCTCAAGGCGGTCAGATCCTCTGATTTCGCCAACGGAATCATACGAGATCCCGGGAGGCTGCGAAGATCCTCGAATAGTGAAGATAGACGATACCTATATACTTACCTACACGGGTTATGATGGGGGGAAGGCGAGACTGTGCATAGCCGTCTCAAAGGACTTCGAAGAGTGGGAGAAATTGGGCCCGGTATTCAAAGACGATACCTGGTCAAAGTCAGGCGCAATCGTCCCTGCCAAGATTGATGGGAAGTACTTCATGTACTTTGGAGATTCCTCTATAAAACTCGCTTATTCCACCGACCTCAGAAATTGGACGGTATTTCCCCGTCCCGTATTGGAACCAAGACAGGGTTACTTCGACAGCAGACTGATAGAGCCGGGACCGACGCCCATTATAACAGAAGAGGGGATTCTTCTCATATACAACAGCGCCGACTTTTCCACGATCTACAGGCCGGGGGCTGCGCTATTTGATATAAGCAATCCCAGAAAACTTATAATGAGGACTGACAGGTTTCTCGCAGAACCTGAACTTATTTGGGAAAAACAAGGGCAGGTCCCAAATGTGATATTTATCGAAGGAGCCGTAGTTCATGAAGAAAAGCTGATTCTGTACTATGGTGCAGCAGACACCTACATTGGAGCGTTCGTTGTTGATCTTAGTAGCTGAGACTGTGAATCTTTGGTAATGAAGACATCTACAATCTCTTGTTGTCCTTACCGGGGCTCTTTTTCTGGGCCCCTTTCTTCAGCGATTCAATCTCCCTCTTGCTTAGCCTTTTTATGTCACCTGGATTTGGAACAAGAGATATGCCAAGAGTGCCTATAGCAACTCTGACAAGAGTGGAAACCTGTTTGTTGAATACCCTAAGAATCTCCCTAATTTCTCGTTTGTGGCCTTCGTGAGTCGTAATCGAATACTTCGACAGATCTCTATCACTTCTGACCAGTCTTATCTTTGCCGGAGCTGTTCTGAATCCATCGGCAAGTGTAACACCAGCCCTCACTGCTTCGATATCCTGATCGGTAAGTCTTCCCTTTATTCCCACGACGTAAGTCTTCTCTATCTCTGAAGAAGGATGAGAAACGAGATTAGCGAGATCACCATCATTCGTCATGATTATTAATCCGCAGCTGTCTTGGTCCAGTCTGCCTACGTGAAATACTCTCTCCTTAATCCTTTCACTTATCAGATCAGCCAACGTCTTTCTTCCACGATCATCGCTCATGGCGCTGAGATAACCAAGAGGTTTGTTAACCAAATATACGACTTTTTCTTCTATGGAAAAGCTTAGCTTACTTCCGTCAAGAAGAATTTCTGAAGACTCCGGAATCACATCAAGTCTCGGGTATGTCTCGATCCTGCCGTTCACCTTCACTCTCCCGTCCAGGATCGCTTGAGTCGACTTCCTTCTCGACATTCCCGTTATCTGTGAGATCATCTCGTGAAGCCTCAAAACTATCTTCCCCCCCGCCAATAGCCAACCCCTGAACAATCTCCGCGAGATCGTCAACCTGGAACAATTCGTAGAAGCGCGAACTGACTTTGTAGAGGTAAGGTCTGCCCGGCAGCTTCGATTTCCTCTTGCCCACAAGTCCCATCTTAGACAGCTCTAAAAGCTGGGCTTGAGAAGACCTTCCTCTTATTAGTTCAACATCATTTCTTGTTAGCGGTCCCTTCACAGCCACAGTCGCCAAAACTTCCATCTGAGTGTCGGTAATGCTCACCAGAGGTCTCACCGATATTTGACTTACATATGACTGAATCGATGCTTTGGTATAGAATCTTAGCCTGCCGTTAACGGACTTAATCATTACACCATGATCATGTCCTTGGTATTCTCCCTCTAGCTCTTCAAGCAGTAACATAACCTGATTCAGCTTCATACCGATAATCGACGCGATTCTTGACGGCTCAATGCCGCTTCTTGCAGAGAAGATCAGCGCTTCGATAATTGCCTTCTTTGTCAATTCCTCGTTCACTAGACCCTCCTTCTGAGAACGAGAGGCTCTACACTTTCAAGATAGTACCTGTTGAGCTTCAGGAGTTCAAGCACTGCAAGAAAGGAGACAATTACTTCCGATCTGCTTTCGAGATCCATAAGGAACTTGTACAGCTCAATTGTCTCATAGAGCTGTTCTATCTGAAGCATTCGGTCTTCAACGTTTATGCTCTCGGAAACGATTGTATATACTCTTTCTCTTAATACCGTCTCCTTTAGAATGGCTTTGAAAGCTTCCGTAAGTTCGTCCGGAAGATCCTCTTTCCTCTTCTGATCAACTACCGGTTTGGCTGTTGCCCTTTCATAGCTGTAAGCATCGTAGAGCTTTACCCGGAATTCTTTTGACAGGTCCTTTAAGGCCTTATACTCCTCTACGCTTTTGTAGAGTTCTTTCTGCTGATTTTCAAACACTTCGGCTTCATTATTGCTCATTCTGGGGAGCAGAGCCTTGGACTTCATCTCCATTAGAGTTGAAGCCATCACCAGGAAATCGGAAGTCACTACCATATCCAGAGATTTCATCTTGTTGACGTGTGCAATGAACTCGTCTGCTATGACTGTGATGGGGATCGAACGAATGTCTACCCGGTGTTTCCTGACTAAATACACGAGCAAGTCAAGCGGTCCTTCGAATTCAGGGAAACTGAAGACCAGTTCAAGCTGTTCCACCTTCACCACCCCAGCTTAGTTGCTTCAAGAACCCTCTTCATTGTCTCCTTAGCCACTTCTGCAGCTCTTCGATTTCCATCTTCGATTATCTCGGAAAGCTCCTCACGGTTTTCTTTCAGATAGGACAGCCTCTCCCAAACAGGGGAGAGTCTTTCAACCAGGTTCTGCTGAAGGAGTCTCTTACACTCCAAACAGCCGATTCCTGCAGTCTTGCATCCTTGAACGACCCAAGACTTCTCTTCATCGGAGGAAGTGAAAGCCTTATGATAATCCCATACAGGACATTTTTCCGGATCTCCCGGATCGGTTCTTCTCTTTCTCGCCGGATCCGTCATCATCGGAGCAATCATCTTCCAGAGCTCTTTCTCATCCGTATCGATCAGAATGTAGTTCCCGTAGCTCTTGGACATCTTTCTGCCATCAGTTCCCGGAAGCTTGGGCACTTTAGCAAGAATCGGTTCCGGCTCTGGGAACACTTCGCCAAACTGATTGTTGAACCTTCTTGCAATTTCTCTTGTAAGCTCAACATGATAAACCTGATCCTCACCAACCGGAACTCCTGTCGCCAGATACATGAGAATATCCGCTGCCTGAAGAACAGGGTATAGCAAAAACCCTCCACTTGAAAGGTCCTTGTTTGTGATCTGCTCCTTCTGATCCTTGAAAGTCGGCACCCTTTCCAATCTCGAAACAGACACGAGCATAGAGAAATACAGGAACAGCTCCGCGTGCTCCTTAATTGCAGACTGAACAAAGAGAACTGATTTCTCGGGATCTAGACCAACTGAGACGTATGTTCGGACGATGTCAAGACTCCAGTCATAGAAGTTAGAACTTTCATCTATATGGGAAGTGAGGCCATGCCAGTTAGCCACGAAGTAAAAGCATTCATTTCCCTGGTCCTGCAGCTCTTTCCATTTCTCAAGAGTTACGAAATGCCCTAGATGAAGTCTGCCGGTCGAGCGCATGCCACTGAGAACTCGCACTGAAATCCCTCCAAACCGAAAAGCCCGATATACAACTAATATCGATCGTCAACTGCGATCGCAAAGGTATCTACAATGTATTTTAGCACAGAATGATGTTATCATATTCTCAGGACCAATCTAATAATAATCGGGAGGTTACATATGAAATTCAATACCCTTCTCATCATACTCGTTGTTGTTATGGTTGGGATGACTGCAGTCAACATGTTTATGGCATTTAACAACAGACTTGATATTGACACTCTGTCATCTACCAGCAACTATTCATATGACTACGAAGGTCGAGCCACCTTGGATATTGAAACCGAGATCATCTTCAATAAACCAAATCAGATGACACAGTTTCTCGAGCAATACGATAAACCTCAGCAAGAACAGTTCGCAGACTTCCAGGAGTCAATGACCCAGTTTGCAGAGAGCTTCAACCGGGCTATGTATGTAGAGGACTTTCAGTCGACCGCAACGGTTCTCGGTTCTAACAGAGTAAGAGTAATTGAGCATGCCGTTATTTCGGGCTTTGCTGCCGTTGAAGAAGGAGTAGTAAACACTGATATGGGAGATATGGAGTTCGATCTTACAGGGGAAGCCTATTCACTTACTATCTCAATTCCGCCAGGCGCAACGATTATCGAAGTCAATCCCACACCTACAGTTGTAGCAGACGGAAATGTATATATATGGGCAGACACTGGCAAGACGAAGTTTCCAAAGATTCAGTTTGCAAGAGGTGAGTGAAGTCAGTCAAGAAGCCAAGTCGTTCCTTTCTCTTCTAAAAGAATCTACCAATACCACAGTACTAACCGGTGCCGGCGTTTCTGTTGCCAGTGGTATTCCAGATTTTAGAAGTCCCGGGGGCCTATACAGCAAAGTCTCTCCAGAGATTTTCGAACTCAGTTCCTTTATGAAAGACCCTGCTGGTTACTACAAAGTAGCAAGAGAGAGAATACACACCATGGCTGACACAGTACCAAATGCCACCCACATACTTCTAGCGAGATTGCAAGAGATGGGATTGATTCAAACAATCATCACCCAGAATATCGACGGTCTCCTGCAAAAAGCTGGAGCAAGAGATGTCGTCGAGTTGCACGGAACAGTCTCCCTGTTTGATTGTCTTCAATGCAGCAGGAAGTTTGATAGGTCGGAGATGGAGCTCATTCTGGAAAGCGTTGATGTTCCGAAATGCAGCTGTGGAGGCCTGATAAAGCCAAGAATCGTCTTTTTCGGCGAGATGCTTCCCGAGAAGGCTATCAGAAGCTCTGAAGATGCTGCGCTTGCTGCAGATCTGTTTCTCGCATTAGGTTCTTCGCTCATGGTTTATCCCGCGGCTCAGTTTCCGGTAATTGCGAAATCATCTGGCGCCAGAGTGGCAATCGTGAATAGAGATGAGACTGGTCTCGATTATCTGGCCGACCATATTTTTAGGGTCGAACTTGAAGGGTTTTCTAAAGAAGTCATCAGCCTATTGGAAGCAGAATCATGAATCGGTAGTTCCCTGATAAGTCCTTTCTGAACTCGCAAGAGTAACCTTCGATCTCCGAAAAGAGTTTGCGAAGACCGTCCGTCTCGTACTGAGAAATTTCCAGATATACCCTCTTTCCACGCGGGAGGCTCCTGAAAAACTCCCTGTAGAAGTCAAGTCCATCCCTACCGCCGTCAAGGGCAGTCAACGGTTCGTAGTTTTTTATGCTGACATCGAGCAAATCGATATCTGTTGTTCTTATATAAGGCGGGTTGGAAACCAAAACCTCGACAGAGTTCAGGTATTCTCCGAGTCCGTTGAGATTGTCTCCGTCAATGAATTTCACGTTAGATATCCCGTTATTTCTGGCATTCTGCTCCGCAAGAGCGATTGCCTCCGTTGAGATGTCGGTCGCGAATACAGTAGCTGAGGGAAGACTTCGCGCAAGAGCGCAGGCTATCGCTCCACTTCCCGTTCCGATATCGGCAAAGACTTTAGAGTCTTTTTCTTCCTCAATAACGATCTCAACCAACTCTTCAGTTTCGCTGCGGGGAATGAGCACACAAGGGGAAAGCTCTAGTCTAATTCCAAAAAAATCTCTGTAGCCAAGTACGTAGTCTATTGGCTCCCCTTTGGCAACTCTTTTCACTGCCGAAAAAAACTCAACGGTCAGAGAAGATTCGATTTCTCTTTGAGTATCAAGAAGCAGATCGACTTCAGTCAGCGATAGGATTTCCTTCGAAAGTAAGAACACAATAAAGCGGGAATTGTCGATTCCCGCTTCACTGAGCCTCTTTATTGATATCTCAATTAGCTCCCTTGATTTCACATTCCAAGAATCTTTCTGACGTCATCACTTGCCATCTCAGGCGTCCATGGTGGGTCAAAGGTAAGCTCAATCTTAACGTCCCCAATTCCCTCGATCTCGCTGACCTTTCTTCTTGCGTCTTCCGTCATCAGTCCGGCAAGGGGACACATCGGCGTCGTCAACGTCATCTTGATTCTCACATCTTTCCCATCCTGAATATCCACGCCGTAAACTAGTCCCAGAGAAACTATATCGAAGCCAATTTCGAGATCATAGACTTCTTCAAGAGCTTTCATTACATCTTCCTTTATGACACTCAATTCATTCTCCTCCATCTGCTTCATAGTATCTTTCTACTATGGCACTTTCTTTGAAAGGCTTAAATTCTTGTTCTTTCCAGACTCTCCATAACAAGTCCTTTTTCTCTTCGATCAGGTTCTTCTCGATCTCTTCCCTCACATCTTCAACACCCTGCGAACCTGCAGGAGAGTATGACTGAAGATAGATAACCGCGTATCTGTTGTCAAGAGTTACAACAGAAGAAAGCAATTCGCCGTCCGTTGGCTTGAAGAGGGACTTAACCAGTTCCGGATTGAGACTTTCAATTTCCTGCCTCGTGAAGCTTCCGGTAACAACTTCGGGAAAAGTGTCGAGAACGGAAGCTGGATTTGCATCTCTCGACGCGGCCTTCCATACAGAATAGGCTTCGGAGAATGAATCGAACAGGAGTACCTTCATGTTCGCTCTTTCTTCCTCCACAGCATACTTGGACGAATTGGCCATGTAATACTGCTCAATCTCCTCTTCTGTAACCGTAGCATTCATGGTGACTGCTTCATAGAGAGCATTAAGAACCTCTCTGTATGCAAGATCCCGGACAACTTTCGCCTCATAGGAACTCAATCCGTCGATGTATCCCCTAAGTATGTAGAAGAGATCTGCATCGGACTTCTCGATCTCCAATTCTGCCAGCGTATCCATAATAGACTTATTCACAACGCTCTTCAATGCTTCTGAGTTGGCCTCAATCCCAGCTTCTCTCGCGTACTGAATAAGAAGAGTCTCTTCAATCAACGCCTCCAGAGAATTCCTTTCATATTCTTCAAGCAACTTCTGACCGGCTTCCGTATTCAGAAGCATCTCAGAAAACAGAGGATCTACTTCTTCGATTCTTTTTGATATTTCAGTGTAGTTAGGCAGAACTTTAGAAAGAAAAGCGTCCATGGTGATAATCTCGCCATTTACCCTGGCGGCTATCCCACTCACGGATAAATCCTCCGTTTGCGCGAATGTTGCTACAGTGAGTAACATAATAATCAGGGCAGCGATCAGCAGCTTCTTCAATTTGTACCCTCCTTCGCTTTTTCCCACAGGTGATTAAGCTCATCTATGGTCATGCTTTCAATATCCAGACCGTATCTCTCAATATGACTCTCCATCTCGTGAAAACGGTTCACGAATTTCTCTGTCGATCTTCTCAAAGCTGATTCAGGATCAACCTCGAGAAATCTCGATAAATTAGCAATTGTAAAGAGAAGGTCACCGATTTCCTCTTCAATCTTCTTCTTATCTCTTTCCTTTATAGCACAGTCCAGTTCTTCAATCTCTTCATTCAGTTTGTCGCGCGGACCATTCATATCTTCCCAATCAAATCCAACAACCGATGCATTTTCCTGAACCCTGCGGGCCAAACTAAGTGCTGGCAGCGCTTTGTTGACCTTGCCTATTGAAGAAGCGGGAGACTCATTTCCTCCCTTTTCCTTCGCTTTGATCTCTTCCCATTGGCGATAGGAGTAGCCTTTCGAATCGGAAAAGACGTGGGGATGCCTTCTGATAAGCTTTTCAGTCAACATACTGACAATATCCGTTATAGAAAACGCCCCTCTTTCGGCAGCAATCTGAGCGTGGAAGACTATCTGAAGGAGAACGTCGCCAAGCTCTTCTGCCAACTCATTGTCATTCCCTTCGTCTATAGCATTGAGAACCTCATAAGCCTCTTCTATCAGGTATGGTTTCAAGGACCTATGAGTCTGTTCTATATCCCATTCACAGCCTCCGGGAGATCTCAACTTCTTCATTGTTTCGATTAGTCTTACCCATTCGCTTTCCTCAAACTCGTCTCTCAATTCTTTGCCTCCATCTCAACCATGCCTGCTCTAAAAAGCCTTGCTCTGCCAACTCCCTCTTCATTTGACCAATGCGTTGCCAATTCCTTTGTGATCAGCTCTCTTATCGGCCTGAATGTCAATCTGTGCCACGTTGTTGGTCCGTATTTTCTCAGAGCCTGCAGATGTTTTTCTGTGCCATAACCCTTATGACTTCGATAGCCATATTCAGGATACAGAATGTCCAAAGAATCCATAATTCTATCTCTGAATACCTTTGCTACAATCGAGGCACTGGCTATCGATGCGCTCCTTCTATCTCCTCCGACTATGCACTCGCCCTTAACATCTAGATTAAGCAACTTTCCATCAACCAGAACGTAATTGGGCCTTTCGGATAAACTGTTCAGAGCCCTATTCATTGCAAGCCTTGTTGCAGCAAGAATGTTCAGCAAGTCAATCTCCTCAGGCGACGAGACCCCAATACCAACTATAGAAGCCTCCATCACTCTATCGTATAGATACTCTCTTTCTTTTCTGCATAGAGCCTTGGAATCATAGACACCGTCCACAGGTTCGAGCGTAATGACTGCGGCAGCTACAACCGGACCTGATAAAGGACCTCTTCCCGCTTCGTCAACTCCGGCAATTGTTATGTAATCCTCTCTATATGAGACATCGAACCTTGTCAAATCGGCGAGCTCTCTTTCAGCTGATTTCATACTGAGATTATACATCACCATTCGGCGGCCTTCAGTCACCGTTATTATGCAAGTATAACCGTGAATGAACGCCACCAACGCTAGAATCAGTCATAACCCTGGTTAAGATGATGATATAATCTCTTGAGTAGTAACGGTTTCTTTCAACCAATACAAAGGGTTTGGAGGTGTAGTGATGTCCGGAAATGAAATCGAAAAGGAAGATGCAGCAGTTCTGGAGAAAAACCTGAGAACGATTTCTACGAGGATTAGAAGGGAAGGAAGAAAGGTTCTGAGGGACTTCCCGATCACTCCGGCCCAGTTCGATGTCCTGCAGGTCCTTTTCTTCAATGGAGAAAAGAGGATGAGTGACATCAGTCGCTGGCTTGGAATAACCAAGAGCACAACAACAGGTCTTGTGAAAAGGCTTATTGATGCTGATTTGGTAGAACGAAGACGTTCCGACAAAGATAGGAGATCATTCATAATCGACATTTCCGATTCTGGAAGAACACTTATAGAGAACGTTATCGATAGAAGAGTAGAGTACCTGAAATCGGTAATGACTGAAATAAAGTCCGATCAGGTAAAGGCTCTCGAGGTAATTGTCAAGAATCTTCTAGAGATAATGGACTCTAAGAAAGCAAACGAATAATCGTCTGGAGGTATTCATGAAGAGAAAGAGTATTATTATAACTGGACTAATTCTCGTTTCCCTTGCAGTAACAATCTTTGCAAGCACCGTGAGAATCAAAGGGGATACTGTTCTGGGGTCGCTCCGAAAAGATGTCTTTACTTTTATAGGTAACGTGTCGATAAATAAGGATGGAGACATTTACGTAGAGACTCCTCTTGCAACGGCCACGAAAGGCACAACTGACTGGGAAAGCTTTGTGACTGAAGGGGAGACATTCGTCAAGTTTCAGACCGGTGAGGCAACCGCCTCTTCCCTTGATTACAACCTTGATAAGTCAACCGGCATGCTTGTCGGAAATGTTGAAGCGATGATCTACTCAAAGGAAGAAGATGGAAAAAACATAAACATTTATCGGACAGAGATTCTCAACTTCGATCAAAAGAGCGAATATTACGAGGGTTTCGCGAAGGAGACCGAAGAGGCAACTCCCGAACTTATCTTCATCGATTACAAGGGCGACCTCAACGTTGATACCCTTTACTTCGAATACTTTGGAGATACGGGACTCCTGAACCTTAAAGGAAGCGTTTTCGTAGATGACTTCAAGAATAGTAGGAAGATCTGGGCCAGTGAACTGATTTACGATACAAATGACGATTCATTCGAAGGAAAGAGTGTGGAGATAGAGCTTGTTTTCTAGCAGGAGGAAGAGACGATGATTGATGTAAGGTTGATTCGAGAGAATCCGGAGATTGTTAGAAAGGGCCTTGAACAGAGGTGTATGAGCTCCGAACTACTGGACGAAATTGTGAATCTTGAGTCAAGGAGACGAGAGGCTCTTCAAATTGTGGAGCAAAAGAAGGCCGAAAGAAACAGTATATCCTCGGAAATCGCCCGCGCCAAGGCCAGTAAAGACCAGAGTCTTGCTGCTTCTCTGATGGAAAGGGCAAAGGAGATTTCGTCTGAAGTCAAGGACCTGGACAACCGAACTTCTCAAATTGACGAAGAGCTTAGAGAGAAACTCCTGTATCTTCCGAACATCCCCTCAAGCACGACCCCTGTAGGAAAGGGCGAGGAAGACAATGTAGTTCTCAGATTCTGGGGTGAACCGAGAAAAGTTGATTTTGAAATCAAAGCTCACTGGGATTATGGTCCGGACACAGGACTGATTGACTTCGAAAGGGCTGCCAAGATTTCTGGAGCGAGATTCACTATTCTTAGGGGAGATCTCGCAAGGCTTGAGAGGGCAATCGCGAATTTCATGCTAGACCTCCACCACTCGAAGGGATACGAAGAAGTTGCCCTTCCTTTCATGGTGAAGAGGGAGACAATGCAGGCAACAGGTCAGCTTCCCAAGTTCGAAGACGAGGCTTACAGGATAGATCCCGATGATATGTTCATGATACCGACGGCCGAAGTGCCGCTAGTGGCACAACACATGGATGAAATAATAGATAGCGATCTTCCAAAGAAGTACACTGCCTACAGCGCCTGCTTCAGAAGAGAAGCCGGATCTTATGGAAAGGACGTAAGAGGAATGATAAGGGTCCATCAGTTTGACAAGGTGGAGCTCGTCTGGTTCACTCATCCCGACAAGTCCTATGATGCGCTGGAGAGTCTCACTGCCGATGCCGAGGACGTTTTGAAGAAGCTTGAACTCCCTTACAGAGTTGTATCTCTCTGCACCGGAGATATCGGATTTGCATCAGCCAAGACATACGATCTTGAAGTTTGGTTGCCTTCATACAATACATATAGAGAGATCTCTTCCTGTTCAAATGTTGAAGACTTCCAGCCGAGAAGGGCAAACATCAGATTCAGAGACGACGATAACAAACTGAGGTTCGTGCATTGCCTGAACGGTTCGGGACTTGCAGTTGGAAGAACTCTGGTTGCAATAGTGGAGAACTACCAGAGAGAGGACGGAAAAATCGTTGTTCCCAAAGTGCTCGTGCCGTATATGGGACAGGAGGTTATCGGTTAATTGCCGAATGCTTACTTTGTATTGGCAGAAGGTGACACGGTCACTCTTGACAGCGATGAAACGAAGCACCTTAAGGTGATGAGGGCTAATCCGGGAGACAAACTGATAGGTATCGACGGAAGGGGAACTATCTACAGATTCGTTCTTAAAGAGCTGGGAAAGTCGAGTAGTTCTGGAAAGATAATCGAACGAGAATACATAGAACGAGATAAAAAAAGAGTAACTGTAGCCGTGGCATCAACGAAGTGGCCACGGCTTCGCATTCTTATTGAGAAAGCTACTGAACTCGGAGTCGATAGAATAGAAGTCTTCAACAGTGTGAGGTCAGTCTCGAGACTAGACGAAAGCAAGACCGCAAAGCTCCTGACCGTAGCCAAAGAGGCCGCAAAACAGAGTGTGAACCCTCGTGTTCCAGAAGTATCTGTTCTGAAGAGTTTCGCCTTGGAAGGATCGCGTAATCTGCTTCTTGACTTTGGAGGAAGAGCAATTAGGGAGATGCAAAAAGATCTTGCTGAGGAACGTAATCTAAGAGTGATTGTTGGACCTGAAGGAGGGTTTACTCAGAAGGAGATTGCGGAGTTGACCGATCGTTGCACTTCTATCTCTCTCGGTAGTAGAACGCTTAGAGTGGAGACAGGTGTTATTGTCATTCTAAGTATTATCAATTACTTTCTTGGCAGAATATAGGAGGAAGATGATGATCTTTTCACTGACATTGAATGCAGCGCTGGATAGATTTCTCTACACAGAAAGACTTACAGAAGACGATACCGTAAGGGTAGAGAGAGTGAAGGATTACCCCGCCGGAAAGGGAGTAGATGTGTCTCGAGTAGTAAACGAACTGGGTGGTCACTCTGTATCAATTGCCTTTCTTGGTGGACACACCGGAAAGATAGTAGAGGAAATGCTGGATGAAGAAGGTGTTGTTTATGCAACGGTAAGAAGTGATAAGGAGACGAGAACGAACATACTCATTGAAACGAAAAAAGGACAGTACAGGTTGAGTCTTCCGGGACCTGTTATCTCCAACAGAGAAGTAGACAAGCTGTTCAAGACGGTCGATATTCTGCTTAGAAAGGATGACTATCTGTTATTATGCGGAAGTGTTCCAGAAGGAGTCAGCAACGATATTTACAGGCAGCTGTGTTCAAGAATGAGGGGTATTGGTGTCAACGTCTATATTGATTCCGATAAAGAACCTTTTTCTGAAGGAGTTAAGGCCGGTCCCAAAGGAATAAAGCCGAATACACACGAACTTCAGAGGTTGCTGAAACGAGACTTGAAAGGAGAGTCCGACCTCAGAAGGGCAGTTCAGGAAGTTTCTGAAAAGTACTCGATCGAGGAAGTTCTTCTTACTATGGGTGCAAAGGGAGCTCTTGCACTTCTGAGCGGCAGCCTCTATAGAATAAACGTTCCTGAAGTTCCTGTAAAGAGCGCAGTTGGCGCCGGCGACTCATTCCTTGCCGCCTACTGCATGTCCAGAGAGCTGGGAGAAACAGCAGAGGTTGCGTTGAAAATGGCTGGAGCTGCAAGTTCTGCGGCTGTTATGACTCCGGGTACTGAACTCTGCAAGTACAACGATGTTATTGAACTCCTGCCAACAATCGAAGTAAAAAGGCTATGATGACTTTCAGCGCGTACCATCAACGTTTCTGCCTGCTTCTTGAAGGTTCCGTGTCTCCTTCATAATGAGAAGGGCGATCGATGTAATAAAGAAAATTTCTCGGTTTTCCTCAAAAGAAAGGGCAAGAAATCAAGTGTTATTGATGGTCTAGTAGAATCTTCTTTGAAAGGTTCCTCCTTGATTCGAAAAGCAAAACAATCGAAGAGACAGAAACAGAAGATATTCTGTATTTCAGCAGAGTCTTTGCGGAAGAGAGAAGCTTTCCGAAGAAACTTCTGAGGAGTATAGCGCTCTATTTCTGTTTTCTCTTGCAACCTTCACTCGCTGCACGTGCTGCCGAGCTTCGTGAGAAAGAAGTATCTTCGGACCGAAAAGGACTTGATAGTTTCCTGGGGCACGACAGACAGGTTATTGACAAACTCGCACAGGCAGGGATCATCCGAACTGACCAGATGATCGAAGCTGCATTTACTCCAGAACTTAGGGAAAGCCTATCTCAACGGACAGGCATCGAAATTCACAAGATAATAGAAAACTTGAAACTTTCAGATCTCTCGCGGTTGAAAGGGATGAAAGGCGTACGGGCAAGACTGTACTATGAGGCAGGTGTGGGTGTTTGCTGCAGAATATAAACAGTGTGGGTACACTTGACAATCTCTCTTCTTGGGAATCGGAACAACTGAGGCTAATGCTGATTTATTTCGTTGAGAAGACTGGCTTTGAAGGAATTCCGCCTCTACCGAAGGAAGTTATCAGCACTATCGAAGCTGCCAGAGCAATTGGAAGACTCGTCTTATACTGATTTTCCATTTCTTCATTGAACCATTTGACTCCACCAAGTTGATAACCAAGTCTCAAGGTTTCTATTTGGATCATGATAATTCCTATCAAAAAGCCACTCTCTTCGCTAATGTATAATCTTGCATACACGGAGGAGGTGAAGGGATGGTTAAGGATACCGTATTGAAGGAAGATTACGTCGATTGCGTCAATTCTGTTATGGATTACATTGAAGAGAGTCTGTCAGCTCAAGTTACTATCAGCGATCTCTGTGCAGAGACATTCTACTCGCCTGTTCATCTTCAGTGAATCTTCCTCCATACAGTTGGCGAAACCATCGGACAGTATCTCAAGGGTAGAAGGCTTAGCGAAGCGGCTGATAGGCTAGCAACAACTTCAATGCCAATACTCGAAATTGCTCTTCAGTTCGGATATGATTCCCAAGAATCCTTCACCAGAGCATTCAGAAGCAAGTATTTTATTACCCCGGGAAAGTATCGAAGACTCTAACTTCACTTCGCCGTTATCCAGAAGAAGAGACTTCACAGGAGAGACATTTTGAGTCTTGAGGGAGGGATAGGAATGGAACCGAAAATCGTTCACAAAGAAGCATTCAAGGTAGTAGGCCTCAAGTATTGGGGAAACGATCCGGTGAATAATTGTCCGAAGCTCTGGCGTGATTTCATGGAGAGATACTCAGAGATCGAGAATGTTATACCTTCACAGGAGCACTATGGAATAATGTGCACCAGGAAAGAGGATTTCGTTGACGGTAAGTTCGACTACATTGCTTCCGCAGAAGTTTCAAGCCTGGACAAGATACCGGTGGGAATGGTGGGGGCCGAGATACCCGAGGCAACTTACGCTGCCTTTACCCACAAGGGAAAGCTCGACTCACTACAGGATACTTAACGAGTACATATACGGCAAGTGTTTCAGAACTCCGAGTATGAACCTGTCGGACTGAATGAGTTTGAGCTATATGATGGGAGATTCACGGGAGAAGAAGACTCGGAGTTCGATATCTATATACCTTTCAAGAAGAAACAATAAACAAGAAAGAGGGGGACTGGTATTCCAGTCCCCCTCTTTCTTAGACGTCAGATATTATGCTTCTTGAGGAATTCCTCGATTATGTCCTCCAAATCGGGCTTCCCAATTTCCTGAAGCTCGTAGCCTATCCTAACTGCCGGTTTCTTTATGTCGATGACTCTTCTCAAGTCTATCGGGGTTCCAATTATGACGAGATCAACGTCTGCCTTGTTAATGGTCTCCTCTAGCTCCTTCATCTGCTTTTCGCCATATCCCATGGCCGGAAGGATTTGATCCAAGTGATTGTACTTCTCGTAAGTCGCAACGAGTGATCCAACTGCATACGGTCTTGGATCGACTATCTCTCCAGCACCGAATTTCTTGGCCGCTACCCAGCCGGCCCCATATCTCATTCCACCATGGGTTAGAGTCGGTCCGTCCTCAACAACCAGTACTCTCTTGCCCTTTATTTCAGATGCCTTGCCCCCCTCTACGGTGATCGGAGAAGCACCATCGACAACGATTGCATCGGGGTTGTGTTTCGCAATATTCTGTCGGACGGTATCGATGTCCTCCGGAGAAGCGGTTTCTTCCTTGTTGATAACGATTACATCGGCCATCATCAGATTTGTGAAGCCGGGGTAATATGTAGTCTCGTGACCGGCTCTGTGAGGGTCGACTACAGTGATAAATAGATCTGTCTTGTAGAAGGAAAAGTCGTTGTTTCCGCCATCCCAGATAATTACGTCTACATCTTCTTTTTCTGCTTCTCTGAGGATCGCCTCGTAGTCAACGCCTGCGTAGATAACTGCTTTACGGTCTATGTGAGGCTCATATTCTTCTCTTTCTTCTATCGTGCATTCGTGTTTGTCGAGATCCGAATAATCGGCGAATCTTTGAACCTTCTGCTTCACAAGGTCTCCATATGGCATGGGATGTCTTATCGATACAACTTTCTTTCCCTTTGCCCTCAGAATGTCTAGGACCCTTCTCGTTGTCTGGCTCTTGCCACAACCTGTTCTAACTGCGCAGATAGAGATTACCGGTTTCGAGGATTTGACCATCGTCTTGCTCGGACCAAGAAGTACGAAGTCTGCTCCGTGAGCATTGGCTATTGCCGCCCTCTCCATAACATATTGATTCGGAAGGTCGCTGTATGCAAGCACTACCTGATCGATCTTGTGCTCGTCAATCAACTTTCCATAGTCATCTTCTGGCAATATCGGGATGCCGTTAGCATAGAGCCTGCCTGCGAGTTCTGCAGGATACTTCTTTCCATCGATACCGGGAATCTGCGTTGCCGTGAAGGCTACAACTTCGAATTCGTCATTATCCCGATAATAAGTATTGAAGTTGTGAAAATCGCGTCCTGCGGCGCCGAGAATCAAAACCCTTTTCTTTTCCAATTTCTACACCTCCGTTTTTATTTAAACTATCCATCAAAATTCTACATTCAAAAGAGTCAATGTACAAAAAAACTCAATTCTCCCACAAACCGATAGGGCTTAATAAATCGCTCCAACTGATCTTATACGCAAGTATGCGTAAGTATGCGCCAGTTTATCCGCCGTTGGCAGCATTGATTATGAGAACTCTTGACTTGGCCGGAATCAACTCTCCCTGCCTTACCAGACGGCCATTCACCATAACCAGAACTGAGACTCTCCCGAGTCGAGTCTCCTCTAAAAGTTCTCCATATGTCAAATCTCTGTCGAAATCCCACTTCCTGTCTCCGTATACCACTTCCAAGAGAGTCACCTCTTCGCTTTAGAACAGATCGGGCAGTCTTCCCTGCGCTCAACCGATATTTCCTCGAATCGGTTTCTCTTCAGATCGAAAGAGAAGACTTCACCTTCATAAGGTCTTTTGTTGAGGTAGCTTATCACGATTGCTGCTTCAAGCAATCCGCCGAAGTAGCTGGCAAACGGCAGTATTCCTTTGGGAGCAGCGGTATCCTTTCTATTGTCGCCCATGAAACACCTGTAGCATGGCGATTCTCTATCCCTAAACATAGCATAGCCGCTGAAGCCTTCGACTCCAGAATCGACGAAAGGGACTCCATTTCGATAGCACGAGTCGTTTATCAGATACCTGGCATCATAGTTGTCAACACAGCTGACAACAATATCCGGTCTTTCAGATCTAATTAGCTCCGGATCAAACTGCTTCCGATAAACTTTTGCGCTTACTCCACTGTAATACTGTGAAATCTTTCGCTCAATAACACTTGCTTTTGAAAGACCTATATCTCCATAATCGTACAAAATTTGTCGGTGCAAATTGTTAAGCTTCACTTCACCGGGCTCAACAATGCAAACATCATCAACCCCGCTATCAAGCAAGGTCTTTATTAGGGGACACCCTAATCCACCTGCTCCAATAACCATCACTCTGCCCTTTCTAATTAACCTGTCAAGACTTACTGGGAGTTCTTTTACGGGGGCTTCGCTCGACGCGTCACTCATCAACTGGAAGAATACATTTGCGGCGATCACCGGAGCGTATATTAACGGTAGAGTGTGAGGAAAAGCAACAATCTTCTTCCCTTCATCTTCTTCAATGCTTATCTCGTCCCCGTCAATGAATTCTATTGTAGCTTTCTGCCTGTAGATCAACGGAGAGTAGAAGGGAAGGATTTTCTGCCTGGGAAAGTCTCCAGTAATCCCGGATAGGCCGCTCCTTATCAACAATTCAGCTATTCGTTCTTCGATCTCACTTGATAGTCCACCGAATGTCTCCCCGGCAAGTCGAAGAAGCAAAGGCTTAGTCACTCCTTCTACAAGTAACTGACGCTCATACCATTTGAAAAGAAAACCTCTCTCTATGTCCATAAGCATCCCTCCAAAGAACTCCGGCTAGCTTTAAGTATAACAAATAAACCTTAATGTCCAGATTGAGAGTCATAATCTTCAAGGGGGTGAAAGTATGAGATACAGAGTAAGGAGTTGTCTCTTCCCAACAAGATACTCGGATAACTGGGAGACGGTTGAAAAACTCCAGCTGCACGAATCGCTTTCTGAAGGTAAATTCAAGCCCTCATCGTCATCAAGGCCTTCCGAGCCAGCCTCCTTTGATCCCGATTACTGGCAGAAAGTTGAGCAACATCTTGAAGAAACCTACTTTGGAAACTCTTTCAGGAGTATTCCCAAGAGCATCCTCGAGGAGTTCATCACAACTGTCCTCAGCTTACCTGACAGATACGTTTACATAGAAAGAAGCAATCACATGTCGGGGATGTAACCCTTGAATTGAGCCCTGTAGAGTCTCGCGTAGTGCCCACCCTTCTCGAGAAGCTCGTCATGAGAGCCTCTCTCAATTATTCCGTCACTTGTTATGACAACTATCTCGTCTGCATTCTTTATCGTTGAAAGCCTGTGAGCAATTACCAGTGTGGTACGGCCTTTTGATAAGGCTTCCAGAGACTCTTGTATCTTGAGTTCCGTTTCATTGTCAAGAGCAGAGGTAGCCTCATCCAGTATCAGAAGCGGAGGATTCTTGAGAAATACCCTGGCAATTGAAATTCTCTGTTTCTGACCACCTGAAAGCATTACGCCTCTTTCGCCGACATACGAATCGTACCCATTTTCCAGGCTCAGAATGAAGTCATGGATATTTGCTCTCTTAGCCGCTTCAACTATCTCTTCGTCTGTAGCGTCGCCCTTGCCATACGCGATATTGTCACGAATGCTTCCTGCAAAAAGGAAAACATCCTGCTGAACTATCCCTATATGGCTTCTTAAGGAATGCAGAGTCACATTTCGTATATCTATTCCGTCTATAGTGATCTTTCCGCTATTGACATCATAGAACCTCGGTATCAGATGACATAACGTTGTCTTCCCTCCCCCAGAAGGGCCGACAAGAGCCACCATTTCTCCTGCTGGAATATGAAGGCTGATATCCTTCAGAACGTTTTCTCCGCCGTCGTATGCGAAAGATACCCCCTCTACTCTTACATCTCCCCTGACATCTGTCAGTTCAATAGCGTCAGGAGAATCGGTGATACTGGATTTTGTCTCCATTATCTCTACAAACCTTTCAAATCCAGACATACCGTCTTCATATTGCTGAGCGAACTGCATAAGTCTTCTTATAGGCTGCAAGAAGAGGTCCACATATAGAAAATAGGCGACAAAGGCGCCAATCGTTATCTCGCCTGAGTAAGTCAAATAACCTCCAAGAGCGAGCACGGTGACCTTGAGCATGTTCATCATCAGGTCGATACCGGTTGTCATCTCAGCCATTGATTTGAATGCAAACTGTCTCGACTCTTTGAACTCCTGATTCCCAAGATCGAACTTGTTCTTTTCGAATTCCTCGTTGGTGAACGATTGTGCAACCCTTATTCCCGAAATACTGTTTTCCAGTTGAGCATTCACATTGGCAATCTTCTTCCTCACGAGTCTGAATGCCCTTGCCATCTTCTGCCTCTTCTTGATTCCGTACCAAATCATGAAAGGTATGTAAGCAAAGACCACAAGAGTGAGCCTCCAGTCATTCTGCATGAGAATGACGAAAGCTCCGACCAGAGTGACGACCGAAATGAAAAGATCTTCAGGCCCGTGATGAGCGAGTTCAGTTATCTCTCTTAGGTCATTGACGATTCGCGACATTATCTTTCCTGTTCTTACCTTGTCAAAATAACTAAAAGAAAGAGTCTGGAGATGGGAGAAGATATCCTTTCTCATGTTGTATTCCATTCTTACTCCCACAACATGACCCCAGTAGTTGACAATGTAGTTGAAGACGGCCCTCAATATGAACAGCATCGCCATAATCACTGAGATGATCACTATACCTCTCATATTCCCTGATGGTATATAGTTGTCAAGCGCTAATGTGGTGAATCTAGGGAACACCAGATCTATTCCAGCGATCATAAAAGCACAGGCCATGTCAAGTATGAAAAGCCTCAAATGTGGCCGATAATAGGCTATGAACTTTCGAATCATTGTAGGCCTCCTATGTAGTAAGGTAAGCGTCTCAATTCTACATTAGAAAGATCTAGATAACAAGGTTGAAAGGAATCTTCTGAATAGTTGAACTTGAATGGCCCTTTTAGATAGTTCTTCTGAACTCTCTTGGCAAGACTAGATCGCTACTTTTGCTGTTAGAATGAGAAGGAGAGTTAAGAAAAACAGGAGGGAAATCTTGTGCCAAGAGTAGCTGTTTTTATCCAAGAGCCGGTATGGTAGCTCGGAAAAGTATGCGACGTGGATTGCAGAAGAACTGGAGGCAGATCTGTTCGCTGCAGATAGTTTCGATGCCAAGAAGTTTCATAGTTACGAATGTGTTGTCTTCGGCGGCTCTCTCTACGCGAGCGAGCTTATTGGTATAAATGTGATAAATGAGAACTTCGAAACCCTAAGAAATTAAGAAAGTAGTTCTCTTCTCGGCAGGAGCATCACCGGCAAGACCAGAAGTACTAGAAGAGATTAAGCTCAAGAACTTAACTCCTGAAATGATATGCCATGCAGAATTTCATCACCTAAGGGGGGCTTTGACTTCAATAAACTGAATATCAAAGACAAAATCCTCATGTCTCTCTTGAGATTAAAGCTTAAGATGAAGAAGAGGTACGGACAAGAATTATCCGACGATGAAAAAGGCATGCTTGCTGCGTATGAAACGGCCGTCGATTTCACAAAAAGAAAGGCGATCGAACCAATTGTCGAGAGTGTTCGAGAATATCTGGCAGAAAGCACTTGAGACTAAGCGATTTGCCGCATAAGATCAGCTCACCGTGAATCTGTTGGATGAATCAGTAAATGAATTGGCTAAGATTTGCTTCAGAAATCAACAATGGAGAGATATTTGTGTCGAGTTTCTTTCGATCCCATCAGCCTGGAATTTCCTTAGTGGAGTTGCCTTCTGCATAGGTCATAACGTACCATGTCAGAGGCAGCAGCTCATCAAGAAACCAGTGATTTACCGCACTCATGTCAACAATAAATGGCTAGTCAGTTATGAAGTAGGATTTACCTGAAATTGGTGAGATTGGAGGTACTATGTCAAGGATCAGGAAGCTTGAAGAGATTACGTTGAACTCCTGGCCCGCCGCCTACAGCAGGTTGAGGGATGGTTGGATAATGAGATACGCCGGCGGATACACAAACAGGTCAAACTCAGTATATCCACTATATGATTCTCACGAATCTCTTTCTCATAAGATCGAAGAGGTCAGATCATTTTACCGTTCCAGGGATCTGCCTCCAATGTTCAAATTGACACAGGAGTCTAAGCCGGTCTTCCTTGACAAAACCCTTGAAGAGATGGGCTTTCAAGAGATAGACAGGGCTCTCGTCATGACTAAGACCTTGGACAGCAAAAGGTTAGATATCTCCGATCTCGATATCTTCCCAACACCGGAAGAAAGATGGCTCGACATCTTTTTCTCACTTAACAAGAGAGCACGGGGTAATAAGTCTTGGGCAAAGAAACTTCTTTCGATGGTAATATCCGAGAGCTTCTTCGTGCTACTCAAGAAGGAGGGAAACGATGTTGGTTGTGGTTTGGCAGTCATTGAAGGAGACCATATAGGATTATTCGGAATAGCTGTCCTCGAAACTGAAAGGCGAAAGGGTTATGGAATACAGATAACCGAGAAACTGCTGGAACTCGGAAAGAAAAGGGGCGCTAGAATCGCCTATCTTCAAGTAGACAAACCTAACATAAATGCGATAAGACTCTATTCAAGAGTCGGGTTTAAGATGGAATACGAGTACTGGTACAGGGTTGATAAGTAGATGCTGCAAAGCATAGACCTTTTCAGCGATTTGACCTCCGGCGAAATAGAAAAAATACTTGTTGGCTCTCGAAGGATGCACTCTTCAAGCAACCAGGTCTTGTACACTCCCGATGATCGGTGCGATTCGCTAAGTCTTGTTCTCGAAGGCAAACTCCGAATATCGAAGTTTTTGCCTTCAGGCCAGGAACAGATTATGAACCGTCTGGAAAAGGGGCAGATGTTCGGCGAGGCGTTGGTTTTTGCAGGAAGAAGGTATGCTTCTTATGTGGTTTCAGAGGTGGATTCGGAGATTCTCAACATCCCCAAGAAAGTGCTTCTGTATGCTTTCAAGAATCAGCGCTTTCTTCTCACTTATCTCAGAAGCATTTCCGAGAAGATCTTGAATCTGTCAAGCATAATCGAGATTCTTTCACTATCCACTGTGAAGAAAAAGATCGCCAGTTATCTGCTTGAATTATCTCTTGAAAAGGACTCCCAAACTTTGAAGCTTCCCTGCACAAAGAAGACTCTGGCCAGTCTAATAGGATCAACGAGAGAGGTGGTGTCCAGAAACTTCTCGGAACTTGAAAGAGAGGGGATCATTTCCATGCCTGATAGAAACACAGTGGAGATAAGGAATCTCAAGCGCCTGGAAAACTTGCTTTTCGACTAACTCTCAAGAAGTTTTTCGAGATACTCTTTTACTCCGTAAAGATCTTCGAAAACATCTTTCGAGAAAGACAAATCTAGATGGGCATTCTCTTCATTTCTAACACCCAGCACTTCCATTCCAGCTCTAACGCCACTTCTTATTCCATTTGGCGAGTCTTCAACAACAACACACTCTTCAGGCTTGACTCCAAGAAGCTCCGCAGCTCTGAGATAGATAATAGGTGAGGGTTTAGATTCATGAACTTCATCACCACCCACAACTACCTCGAAGTAATCGAGTACGTTAATCTTTCTCATAAGTTCCTCAATGGCGGCCCTCTCTGTAGATGAAGCTATGGCCAGCTTAACCTTTTCCGACAGGTAAGCGAGAAGGTCGATCAATCCGGGATTTGGTTCTAGAGTCTCCCTTGCAAGCTTCATGTACCTTTCCATGTATCTTCTGCCAAAGTCCTCAGGTTTCATATCTAGTCCCGCCGTTTCTACAACGACCTTCTGGGTCTCTGTCATCTTCAGACCCATCTGCTTTTCAAACAACTCAACACTTATCTTACCGCCCAGCTCGGTTACCAGTTCCGTACATGCCTTTCTATAGACTTTTTCCGAATCGATAATGACCCCGTCCATATCGAATACTACCGCTCTAATCATCTTTTCTCCCTTATGTTCAACAGATTTCTAATATCTGCAGCTGCCCTACTTATGGTCTCTTTTCTTACGTAGATGACGCTGTTAAATGGGTCCACATCTATCAACGATGACTTGAAAAGAAGACCAATGTGATAGGAGATAGTCGACTTTGCAAGTCCAGTGAACTCAACTAAATCTCTCTGCAGGGCGGGCTCGTTATTCAACTTCTTCAAGATCTTGAAACGGGTTTCATCTGACAAGACTTTCAGAAGACTCCTCAACCTTACCTCTTTAGGTATTCTGCCCGAGAAATCTTCAGTAACTTCTTCAAGACCCATTATAAGGAGGTGGAACGTCGGATAGGTCATTACACCGGAGTTTGTGTGGGGCACAGAGTTCTGAAGTGTTATATACAAGGGTTTGGACTCGTCCAGCGTTATGCCATAATAGTCCAGATAGTTCGAGAATGCATCTCTAATCCTCTGAGGAGAACTGTTCTCCACGTACCCTTTTACAAGCCTCATGTTAAGCTCCCTCAATCCACTGCGCTCATAGTAATTCAGGATTTTCAGCGTATTGGAAGAGAGGAAATCCATTGCGGTCTTCGGGAAGAAAAGCAGCTGGTTTATGAACCATACTGTGTCAGCACTTATTCCGCCGATTGCCTCTATAGCCTGCGAGACCTTCTGAGGGTTCTCATGGATCATAAGATTAAGTTCATCGTGTGAAATCTTCAGTCTTCTTTCGGCAAAGACACGAATGAATCGATCTCTTATCAGCTTTACGCCTTCCTCAGCTATGTTTAGGCTTTCCTCTATTGTTACGAACATTCCGTCCTGCAGCTTCTGCCTAATTGGAAAGAGTATGGGAGCCATCACACCTAATTCATTCATGAAGGTAATATACATCCTTGTTGACCATTCTGTGTCTTTCAACAAATCCCCTCTGAATTCCATCAGCTGCGTTGATGGCTCATAATCAACTCCGAGTGTCTTAAGCACCTTCTCAACCGGACCAGTGTTGAGCGAGAATTGAATGGCCATCGTCAGATCGTATATCTCGAAGTATCCTGTAATCAATTCCATTACTCTTCACCCTCTTCGTACAGCGTTTCCAATCTCTTAAGTATCTTCTCGAGACGCTCTTTATTAAGTGAAAAGTACACCCTTCTGTGATCCTTACGACTCGTGACAAGAGCCAGCTCACCCAATGTAGAAAGGTGGTAGGAAACGGTCGCCTTCGACAAACCCACAATTCTCGCAAGCTCATCTACGTATTTCGGCTCGTCGGATATCGCCTTAAGAATCTGCATCTTTGTCTGATCGGAAAGATTTCTAAGAAATAATCTGAGAGTGTTGTCGGTTACCACAGGATTCATGATCTCTTCAATCTGTTTCAGGTGCTCACTGAAAACTATGAGTTGGATATCGCAGGCGCTGGCGAACTTGAGGCCCGAATATTTGAGAGTGTTCTGAAATAAAAGGTGAAGAGGCAAATCTTCCCTGGGCCTTATACCGTAGAATTTCAGGAAATCCTCCGCAACTTCCTCGTACTCTTCGGCTCTGAATAGTCTTAGCCTTTCAGCAATCTTGTCACGATTCTTCTTTCTGAGCCCTGATTCTTCATAGTGCTTCTTAAGTTCTCTCAGAGCAAAGATTAGAATCTCCTTAGACTGTTTGGGAAACTTGATCAGTTGAGTGATGAACCAAGTCGTGTTCTCAGAAAGGTCTTCTGCCTTGTCAACGGCCTCCGAAACGATGCTCAAGTCACCGTCTAGCGTCTTCTTCACGTCCTCTTGAGAGAGATTTAGATTGTTCAACAAGATGCTGTCAACCACACACCTTGCCTTTTCTTCAAAACTTTTTCCCAGGCTCTCTATGGCCTCTTCAAGAAGAAGCTCGCCTCCGGGCTCCTTTGGAAAATCACAGAAGAATATGACACTGTCCTTTATTTCGGAGAAGACCTCAACAGCCACTCTTATCGACCAGTTATCATTACTTCTAACTCTATCAAGAAATTCGGCAAGTTCTCTTCCTGGTTCGAAATCAAACCCCAGGTCTTGCGAGAGTGCATCGAAGTAACTCTTTCTATCAGCAAACCCACATGCCATTAAAATCTCTACAAGTTCAACGTATCCCGGAATGATTTTCAAGGAATACACCTCTCAAGTTCGACTTGTCTTGAATTATAGCACAGATACAGTTAGAGTAATTTAGAACTGATCTCTCTGTTCTGACTAGACATAGCTCTTAGGCTTTGCAGAACTCGCTCCAACACGAATCTATTCATGCTTATGATCCCTACCATTCAACGATCAGAGAATATAAGGTCCTTAAACGACATATAGTTAGAAATTCATTGTTCGTTAACATTTAAGGTTTGACAATTATCAAACCCAATGCTAAGATCAAAATGTAAGAGATGAATCGAACGCAACGAAAAGGAGGAGTCGATATGAAGAGAGAACCAAAGAGAATACGAAAAGACATTCAGAAAGAAATTGACAAGGCAAGATCGGCTTCTGCAAAACACGGTAATTTCCTGGCGTTCTGAAGAATTTACCAGTAGAATCGCGACATACAAGCAACCCCCCTTTTCCCCCACGGAAAGAAAGATGACTTCGGGTCTCAGCAGAGGCCCTTTTTTCATTCCTTTCAAAGTAGGGGAAGGACCTCCTACTATCAAAAGCAAAGAGACCTTGGTCGTTGATGAAAACCACGTTGGCCGTCAACGATCCTCCGTCCTCCGAAATAGACAAATTGCAAGTGCCAAGATGCAAGTTGAATGAGAAAACGGTTATCCGTTATCGGTTCTCTGTCCTCCGAGAAGCACATCAGTTGCAAGTTCCATGTTATAAGAACAAAAGCTAAAAGCGGCCCTTCCCATTGAAAAGTGGGTCCTTGATCTTAAGCGCACAGCGGTTCTTAGCCCGCGAAGCGGAACCGGCCTTTGCGAAGCAAAGACTGGCCACCGAAGGTGACTGGCTTTGAATTTCTCGTCTTCTCGTGAGCGCAGCGAACGTCTCGACAGTGCTCTTTCTCGATTGTTCTTTTCGGTGGACTGGTTCGCGGTGTTCTCGGACGGTTGACCCGTAACGGTCAACGACGATCATTTCTCGCACTCTCAAAGCAAAACTCCCGACAATGATTTTTCTCGGTTGGTCTCACAGACATGCGCCAAACGCCAGGAGTTTCAACAAAAAAAGAGAGCCCGAAAGCTCTCTCGTGATTTTCCAGCACTTTCTCAGAAAGTTATGAATGATCTCGTCTTGAGAATCTCAACTCTCACTTTCTCTATCTGCTCTGTAACTTCCTTCATCGATTTCATCTGATTTTCTGACACCTATCATCCCTCCCCGGTTCGATACATCTCTTACAGTACTATTATGACACATAGTTAGATGAATGTCAAACATATTCATACAAATTCCACAGTTATCTAACTATAGAGTGAGTTAGCTCGACCGGTTTGTCAGCTGATAATTATCGACATCTTCTTCAGAAATTCTATGCTCTGCTAATCTTTTCCCACATTGAGCATCTGTTATGGCCAGTAAATCACTTTGAGGACCTATTCACTCTTAGTCTTTCTCGTTCTTCATTGTGCAGCGAAACACCGATGCTGGTATCCGTTAAAGGGATTCCTCCGCTCAATGGCAGGACAAATCATCAGCATTTCCTTGGTGTTACCCTTCTGACAAGCGAGAATACGATATGATAGTCTCATGGAGAGTCTGTATTGGTAGTGAAAAAGGATGGTGATAGAGACTCATGTTCTTCCTAACTAAGGAGTTCACATTTGATGCGGCTCACAATCTGACCAGTTATCACGGAAAGTGTGAGAAGCTTCACGGCCACACCTATAAGCTTCAGATAACAGTTGCCGGAGAGAAGAATCAAGAAGATATGGTCATCGATTTTCTGCGGCTCAAGGACATAGTCAAGTCAGAAGTGTTGAGCTTGCTCGATCACGCATACATAAATGATGTTATACCTCAGCCGACCGCAGAGAACATAGCCGAGTGGATATTCAAACGCCTGGCTTCCAGGGTTGGAGGAAGCGATTATGAGCTTTACGAAGTGGCGGTGTGGGAAACACCGACTAGTTTTGTCCGTTACAGGGAGAGAGATGTTTGGTAGGAGTTCCTCTTGGGCGATTCGTTCCAACGAACTCGGTGATTCACAAATTGTCACCGATAGCAAAGACCATAGCCTTTGTTTCGCTATCAATAGGCTCGCTGTTTCTGAGCGGGATTGCAGATTTCACAGTCTTCCTATCACTCTGGATTGTTCTCTCCGCACTTTCAGCAGTTCCTTTCAGGGAGTTCGTGAAGACGCTACGGGGGATAAGGTTGTTAATCCTGTTGATCGTAGTCTTTCAGATCCTTTTTACTCACGGAAGAGTCTTGCTGGACTTAAAGGTTTTGAGGATCACAGAAGAGGGTTTGATAAACGCTGCGGTGCTTTCGGCCAGAATGATTCTTGCGGTGCTTTTCAGTATAATGCTTTCACTTACAACAACACCCCTGGAGATCTCTTTTTCTGTGGAAGAGATTATTGGAAAACTCCCCGGGGGCAAGAAGCGGTCTTCTGAAATTGGAATGGCGCTTTCTCTAACTCTCACTTTCATCCCCCTTATCTCCCTTCAGACAAACCGAATAATCTTGGCACAGAAGGCGCGGGGAATAGAGTTCGACAAAGGGAGCATATTCTCAAGAGTGAAAAACTCAATCTCCGTAGTGATCCCGGTAATTGCAACCTCGCTGAAGAAGGCTCAGGACACTGCTGCCGCCCTTCAAATTAGAGGATACAGACCTGGACACAAGTTAACTTGCCTCAAAGAAAAAAGCTGGTCTTTGAGTGACTCGATTCTCTTAGTAGTAACGATGCTTTCGATTCTGACCGCCATCATACTGTGAAGCCGAAAAGTTCGGCCAGACGAGAAGGATTTATCCTTGCCATAGCTCTTACCGCAGAGATTCTTAGGCGGCTTTCAATGGAAGCATTTAGAGCGATTTCTTCAAGATAAGGAAGAGGTCCTTCCAGTTTTAGAAGTCCCGTTACGGAAGAAGCGAGTACTCTTGTCTGAAGGTCCTCTTTTCTGTTAGAAAGAATTCTAGTAATATGATCTTCGATATCGATAGTCTTAAGTTTCTTCACGGCCCTTAGCGATGCCTTTTTTAGCCGGGATGATGTTGATCTAAGAGATTCGTCGATAACATCTGCAATAGAATGATCCATAAGACTTGCCAGCGCCTCCATACATACGGCTCTCACTCTGTCAGAAGGATCTTCTAATCCAGTGTGTAAAATCTCTGCTGCAGACGGTTCTACAAGACCTTTAATATACTGTGCGCCTGCGAATCTCATCTCTTCATCCTCAGAATCCATGAATCTCTCTGCTGACCGAAGCATCGAAACCTCGTACCCTTTGATCTTCCTGTGAGTTTTCATTGCGGAGATAGCAACTGTTCTATCATCGGAATCAATCAATTTCTTGAGAGTGGGAAGTGCGATATCATCAGGAAAGGACTCGAAAGTCTCAACAATTATCTGTTTGACTTTTGAGGATCGGAAATCCTTCAAGAGAACTAGAAGCTCTTCAGCGGCGCCTGAGTTTCTCTGGCCCAATCTCGAAAGAAGCGCCACCTTCTGGAACTTGCCCGAAAGAGATGAAAGCTCCTCTTCTTCAAGCCTGAGCTGCCCTTTGCAGGCCGCCAGGATACTCCGAATATCGTTACTCGGGTCTTCGTCAAACTCCTTCAGGAGTTCGTTCTCCCCGGCTTCAGCCAGAGCGACAACAAAAGTCTTCCTAACCTTTTTGGAGGGGTCGGCGGCGATTCGCCTCGCAAGATCCTCGTCTTCATAGCCAAATTCCACGAGTTCTTTCGCTGTTGTGCTTCTGACAAGATCTGACGGATCATCCAATGCTTTGAGAATAGAATCTCGGTTCTCACTCAATTTTGCCATAGTGACCACTGCATTCTTTCTGACCTCGGGAGAAGGGTCTTCGAGAAAGCTTTCAATATTCTCTATTCTCATCTCTCTATCAGCAGCAGACTTCACAGCTCTTGCCCTTACGTATGCCGAAGGTGAATCCAGCATCTCTTTTACATCCATTTCTGTTCTGGAGAGAATCTCCTCTTCTATAGCCTGAAGCATCTTCCTGATATCCTTTGGATTCATCCTATCCACCTTTTGTCCCTATCAAGATTTCTCTTTTATCGATTATGAATCTGACTGTCCCTTCTTCTTCAAAGAAGCCTGCAGACTCTCTAAACTCGGTCACGGTATTATATGAATTTCCAGACCTTCTCATTATCCTGTTTCCAGACACGTAGTACCTTATCCTTTTGTATTGACCATCAACAATTGCATCGAAGCTTATAAAGGAAACCCCCCATAAGAAGTTTCCCGTGGAACGATTAAGGTCCCTTTCGACGATGTCGAAGGTTCTCGACAAAGACATGTTCGTTTTCGTTTCCTGAACTATGCTGGAAGACATAGCCAGCCACATGTTAACAATTTTGAAGATCGAAATCAGTAAGAGAGCAGATACTGCCAGAGAGACTACCATCTCAATCAGCGATATTCCCTTCCTCATACTCAATCAACTCGAGCAGGCTCTCCAACCTCTCAAGAACTCTATCTCTACCAAGTACGGAGATCGTCTCAAAGAGTCCCGGAGTCACAAGCCTACCAGTTACCCCCCCTCTTAGAGTTTGAAAAGTATTCTTCTTGGATGTTATCTTCTCATCCGCAAGTTCCCTAACAGTCTTCTCAACACCTTCAACGGACCAGTCGCGTGCGTCTTCAAACCGCCTGATAGCAGCAGAAACAAGATCTTTGCTCCAGTCATTTTTAAGATACTTGACAACGTAGTCTTCCTGGTAATCAACCTCTTCGCAGAAGAAAGGCGCCGAGAAATCGAACAGCTGCTGTAGAGTATTGATCTTCTCGCGGCACATCGTTAGGACTTCTCTCGAGTAAAACTGATCGGCTTCCATGTTCGCGTAATAGTCAAACCTTCCAGTGAACTTCAGCCACAATCCAAACTGCACAGCCAGTTCGTCGGGATCAAATAACCTCAAGTGCTTTCCGTTAATCCACTCAAGCTTCTCGTAATCGAAGACGACTCCTTTGTTGGAGATATCTGATGGAACGAAGTCCCTGACCTTTTCGTGATAATCAAAGATCTCCTGATCAACTGTCCATCCAAGAAGCGCAAGGTAGTTCATCAGTCCCACACTCAAGTACCCTTCTCTTCTGAAATGATCCACACTAGTATGACCATGCCTCTTCGAAAGAGGAGCCCGGTCACTACCAAGAATCAGAGGAATATGCATGAATGTTGGTGGTTCCCATTCCAGGGCTCTATAGATCATGAGCTGCCTCGGAGTATTTGTGAGATGGTCTTCTCCTCTGAAAACATGAGTAATCTCCATCATATGATCATCTACAACTACAGCGAAATTGTAGGTCGGGAATCCATTCGATTTGATTATTATGAAATCGGAGAAATTCTCGTTTTCGAAACTCATCTCTCCTTTAGACAGATCGGAAAAGCCGGTCGTACCGTCCGGTATCTTGAACTTCACTGTATATATCTCATCATCAGATAGCTCAGGAATCTCCTCTGAAATCCGTAAAACCTCTTCCTGATTTGACTTGGAGTAGACTGCAAAATATGCCCGACCTCTTTCGACGAGCTCTTGAGCAAACTTATCGTAGAAACCGAGAGCGACACGCTCGCTCTGTCTATAAGGGCCATAATCCCCGCCTACATCCGGCCCTTCCGACCAATCAAGTCCACACCATTTCATGGAGGAAAGGATCTGATCCTCAAATCTCTTCTCAGAACG
This sequence comes from Mesotoga sp. Brook.08.YT.4.2.5.2., assembly GCF_003351125.1. Taxonomy (NCBI): domain Bacteria; kingdom Thermotogati; phylum Thermotogota; class Thermotogae; order Kosmotogales; family Kosmotogaceae; genus Mesotoga; species Mesotoga sp. Brook.08.YT.4.2.5.2. Next base: position 80,291 of record NZ_JPGZ01000034.1, on the reverse strand, counting down.
CTCGATATCCGTATCTTCTATTCTCAGCACAAAACTTCCATGTTGGTTTTTCGCAAAGAGCCAGTTGAACAGCGCCGTCCTAACACCACCAACATGAAGATTGCCGGTAGGACTGGGCGCAAATCTACACCTTACCATTTTCAGCCTCCTCAAGGTACGTCTCAAGATCTTCTATATTACTTGCCAGCTTCATTTCTACAGTCTTTCTCTCGTCAAGATACTTGCCGTCAATTAACACATATCTGATTCTGTCTGTCCAGCCGCCGGTACCCTCCATTAGGATTACTGAACGGCCATATGAGTACGAGGAAACTACTTCCAGCAAAGTTCCTGCCTGACCTCCAATAGAGATTACTACATCGGCGGATTTTGTAAGTATCAGGGATCTCATAGCAAAATCCATCCCGGTTCTTATCCTGATCTCATTGTGCTTGTTGCCCTCGTCTCCGATAGGAAGTACTCCAACTACCCGACCTCCCTCTTCCGACATAGATCTTGAAACAAGTTCCATTACTCCGTCTCTCCCACCTGTCATCGCAACGTGACCACGCCTTGCAAGAGTTCTTCCAACTTCTTCACAGACTACGTGAAGCTCCTTCACGGGACTTCTGTCCGTGGGGCCCGAATAACCAATTACAGCGACATGAAGCATCAATCGTCACTTCCCAGGTACTTCTCGACAACCTGGCTGTCTCCAAGGACCTCTTCCGGGTCTCCGGAAGAGATGACTTCTCCCTTGTACAACACATAGAGTCTGTCAACAACTTTTGCTATAGAAGAGACATCGTGGTCCGTAACTATAACACCTATTCCCCTGCTCTTAAGCTTTCTGATCATCTTCTGAATATCCTTCACAGTCATAGGATCTATTCCAACGAAAGGCTCATCGAGAAGTATGAATGAAGGAGACAGGGTCATCGTCCTGGCAAATTCCAGTCTTCTCTTCTCCCCACCCGATATCGACGAAGCAACCTGATCTTTCAACGAAAGGATTCCGAACTCATCCAGTATCTCGCTCGCCCTCTCATAGTGACTTTCTTCTTGACCGGTGAGTCTCATGACCATCGTCAGGTTTTCAATCACCTTGAGTCCCCTGAAAATCGATGTCTCCTGCGGAAGGTAAGCTATTCCTCTCTTGGCTCTTTCGTGGATTGGAAGATGAGTTATATTCTCGCCATTGAGAAATATACTCCCAGTGTTCGGAATAACTATTCCGAGAATAGACCTGAAGGCGGTGGTCTTGCCTGCACCGTTGGGTCCAAGCAGTCCCACCACCTCAAGCGATGATGCCTCTATTGATACATCCTTCAGTACTCTTCTTCTTCCGTAGCGCTTGTCAAGATGTTCGCATTTCAGATAAGAAGGATCACTCAATTCTGAAACCCTTTCATATACTCGATTATCGCGTCAGTAATATTGTAAGCAGAGGAACCATATACAACTATTTCGTCGGATATTACCATGTCTATACCAATAAACGTTGCGTAATCTCTGATTCTCTTGTTAACCTGTTCCAATATGACCTGCAGTTTTGCATTGTAAGTAGTTTCCAGTGTCTGTTCGTACTGACTCTTCTTGGTAAGAATCTCCTGTTGCTTCTGGAGAAGCGCTTCTTGACTAGCTCCAGAGTTCGCCAAGTCCTGATACTCTCTACTCAAGCTGTCCAACTGGCCCTGATAAAACTGAGTGTCTTTCTGATAGTCGGTATTCAATGTAACCCAGTCTCTCGTTGACTCAAGGACTTTCTGCATATCTGCAAACGCGATTTTTGCAGGATTGGAAGGCCCCGCACTGCTCTCAGAGACAACAATCGCCCCGACCGCCGCAACCATTATTACGATAAGAATAAATTTCATGGATCTCTTCACAAGAACACCTCCTAAAATACTCTCTTTGAATCCAATAGAATCGTTACCGGCCCACTGTTAACAAGCTCAACATCCATGTGAGCCTGGAAGATCCCTGTTTCAACTTTCACAGTCTTAGACGCCATCTGGAGAAAATCGTTGAAAAGCGCTCTGGCCGCTTCCGGTTCGGCAGCTTCGGTGAAAGAAGGCCTTCTTCCCTTTCTGGCATCGCCCATTATTGTGAATTGTGAAATGGCAAGAAGCGCTCCCGAGACATCTATTAGCGAAAGATTCATCTTCTCATTTTCGTCTTCAAACACACGAAGATTGAGTGTCTTATCAACCAGCCATTCCACGTCACTCCCGTCATCGTCTCGACCGATCCCAACAAGAACAAGAAGGCCCTTATCAATCTCTCCAGTTATTCTCCCACTTACGGTTACCTTGGCCTTGCTAACTCTTTGAACTACGGCCCTCACGCAACCCCTCCAAATCTCTTCACGTTTTGAACACCCTTCATACCCCTGAGGTTCTCCATCACCAAAGTCAGATGGGCAACATCCTTTACAAGGATATTCGCAATCAGTGTATCATATCCCCACTTTCCTGCTTCAACGGAGTACTTCATTACTTTTGCATTCTTGTTTTCCAGTCTCTCAAGAAACTTATTTATAAGAGTTCTATCCGTGCTGTCAAACTCCACAACAATCCAGGCACTGAATCTCCCTCCCGTTACAAGGTTCCAGTGGGCATCCACGAGCTTATCCTCACTTATGTCTTTCAGATTTCGGCAGTTGCGGTTGTGAATTGATATACCCCTGCTGCTCATCACCGCGATTATGTCGTCGCCCGGAAGAGGAGTACAACATTTGGCAAAGTAGACGGCGATTCCAGTCTCGCCGCCAACAACGACTTCGTTCCCCTTCGCCTGTTTCTGTTTGATCAATTCGGTCTCTTCGGGAAGAACATCTATCTCTTCTTCCTTCGGTGCAAGAAGACTGAGTACCTCTCCCATCGTTATCGACCCGTCGCCAAGCTTGCTAAAGAGATCGTTTTCGTTGTGCGCCCCCAGTCGGCTCATCAGGGACTTTATCTGCTCTCCCTCTATCAAGTCATCCATCGATACGGAGAGCCGTCTGCTGATCTTTCTGAATATCTCCTTACCTCTTTCAACGAGTTTCGCCGAATACTCATTTTTGAAGTATCTCTTTATCTTTGCCTTTGTAGAATTTGCCCTGACATACTTCAACCAGTCAAGACTTGGACCTTCACTTGCCTTGTTTACGACAACCTCAACTCTGTCTCCGAGCTTTAGTTCATAATTGACAGGAACTAGCCGGTCATTAACCTTCGCACCCGCGTAATGATGGCCCACTTCCGTGTGAATTGCGTAGGCAAAATCGATCGGTGTGGCTCCTTTTGGAAGATGAACAACCTCGCCTTTCGGCGTGAAGACAAACACCTCTTCGACCTCAAGTTCGCGAGAAATCGACTCCATGTCCTTGAAACTCTCGATGAAATCCTTTTGCCAATCGACGAGCTGTGTAAACCAGGTTCTATCCCTTACATCAATTCCCTCTTTGTAGACCCAGTGAGAGGCCACTCCATATTCGGCCTCCTTGTGCATTCTCTCGCTTCTTATCTGAATCTCAAGAGGCTCTCCTCTGTGGGTAATCAAGGTTGTGTGAAGCGACTTATAACCGTTCGACTTCGGTGCGGCAATGTAGTCTTTGAACCTTCCAGGCATCGGAGGCCATAGAGAGTGTGCTGCACCCAAAATCTTATAGCAATTCACTTCGTCACCCGTAATTATCCTCAGGGCAATAAGATCGAACACCTCGTCGAAGGATCTGTTCTTCTTTATCATCTTCTGCCATATGCTATAAAGGTGTTTCACTCTGCCTTCTATCAAAGCAGGTATCCTGTTCTTTCTCAGTTCTCTGAGCACTATCTCCTTATACTCATCCATTATGTCCTGACGCTCTTTAAGCTTCTTGTTGACCTTGAACTTCAGTTCCTTGAATTCCTCAGGATACTCGAACTTAAAGGCAAGATCTTCAAGCTCTGCCTGTATTCTGTGCATACCTATTCTGTGAGCTATTGGAGCATAGATTTGGATCGTCTCTTTGGCCTTGTCGCGCTTCTTCTCTGGATCCTTGAGGAAGTCAAGAGTTCGCATGTTGTGAAGCCTGTCTGCAAGTTTGACGATTATGATCCTCGGGTCCTCTGATAACGCGAGAAGCATTTTGCGTAGAGTCTCGACCTTCATTCTCGACTTCACTATCTTCGACTCAAGCTTTTCGTTGAGCTTCAAATTGCTTATCTTCGTCACACCATCGACGATCAGAGCAACCGTATCACCGTACTTCTCAGCTATCTCGGAAAGCGGCACATTGCAATCTTCAACTATGTCGTGAAGTATCCCAGCGACTATAGTATCATTGTCGGCCGAGAACTGGGCAAGAATCTTCGCGACTTCTACCGGGTGACTTATGAACGGCTCACCCGAGTCTCTCATTTGCTCCTGATGATGAAAGCGTGCAAACTCGTAGGCGTCGAAAATCCGCTCCTTGTCTCTCCTTTTGAGGCGATATTGAAGAATACTTTCGAGGTCGCTCAGAAGAATCTGAGCATCAATTTCTGTTCTGGCCACTCTCTCACCTTCTATTTGTTTATTTTAGCATGAAGCAAGTTCTGAATGCAGTGAGAAGTCTGCATGCCACTTAGATAATCGAGTCTAAGCGTGATTTCACTGATGAGCAAATTCTGGCCCTAGTTCCTCTTCAGAGAGTAGAATGAAATCGATAGTGCAAAAACACGGAGGTGAACAGTGAAAGGACACTTCTTAAAAGAAATTCTGATTCTATCCGTTTTCATTCTGCTTGCAGTATCATCGCATGCAGCCCTTTCCGACTCAGAGTACATTGTCTCAGAGACCGCCGTCCACTTCTACAGTGAAGGGCTGAGAATAAACGGAGTTCTTACCATACCGGAGCTCCAAGAAGGCTATGTACCAATTGTGCTGCTCCTCCATGGATTTCTTGGCCACATGAACGATCTAATCGTGTATGATTCGCAAGAATCGCTATTTGAGATCACCGCAACGGCCTTCGCCGAAAAGGGTATTGGCACTTTGAGATTCGATTTCAGAGGCTCGGGAATCAGTGAAGGAGAGTGGAAGGACACTACTTTTAACAAGCAGATCCTTGATGCTGTCTCCTCTATTGACTTCATTTCATCTCTAGATAGCGTTGACAGCAGAAGAATTGGCGTGGTCGGCCTCAGTCAAGGCGGCCTGGTCGCTGCTTGCCTTGCCGGTCGAGATTCAAGAGTAAGAAGTGTCGCTCTCTGGTCTGCGGTTGCAATACCTATACACTCGTACTCAGCTCTTCTCGGTGTAGATTCTGTTGAGAGGGCAATGATAGCCTCTCCATTGGAGGAGATAGAAGCGAACATTTCCTGGGGAGGTTTTACCGTACTGAGAAGGGAGTTTTTTGATGAGCTTTTTTCAGTCAATCCTGTGGCCGAGATAGTCTCTTATGAAGGTCCTCTTCTTGTCGTATCAGGGCTTAAGGACGATATTGTATTCCCTCAGCCGGAAGCTTCAAGGCTCTTTACCAGATACCACAAGGGAGTCGACAGGCTCCTTGAACAGGATTCGGGCCACATATTCGATCTTTTTGATAGGCGAGATAAAGTAATGGAAATCATTGAAGCCACTCTCGAATGGTTTCTAATAACTCTTTAGCGATTCGGAGGTGCAACGTGAAGCTGAGAGGAAAGAGAGTCGTAGTTCTCGTAGAAGACGGATTTGAAGATCTCGAGTTCTGGGTACCCAGCGACTTCAAGAGGAGGGCGCAGAAGTTACTGTCGCCGGAAAAGAGAAGAATAGGCTGTACAAGGGCAAGGGTGGGCTTACCGCAATATCAGATGCGGACTTCAAATCGATAGATGTTTCAGAAGTAGATGGGATTCTAGTACCCGGCGGGTGGGCACCCGACAAGCTCAGACGATTTGAAGATGTTAAAGACCTCATAAGGACTGCAAACGAGCAGAAAAAGATTATTGCTATGATTTGTCACGCAGGACTTGTCGGCATTTCAGCCGGAATCGTAGAAGGTTCAAAATCTGTCGGCAGCGACGGCATAAAGGATGACCTGTTGAATGCAGGCGCAATCTGGTTGGATGAACCAGCTTTCAGTGACGGCAACTTAGTTTGGGGGCGTGTAGTGAAGGACATTCCTGACTTCTGCAGAGAACTTGTCAGAGCAATGGAAGGCAGAATCCGCTGATACTCAATCTCAGCAAGCGGGTTATTTCAGACAGCCAGATTAGATCCTAAACAATCATATAACTTCCAAGGAGAAAAGAATCTATCTGATAATTCTCTTCAACTTTCTTCAGAACTTTTTATAGGGTACAAATCCCAGAATCAATTCAGATTCGTTGAAAACCGACAGAATTTATTGTATTATAATAATACCTCCCCCCAGGGAGGGGAGTTGTAAGATGATTTGAGTTTTGCTCTTTACGAGCATTATGAAGAAGAGTTTGCAGCCAGTTCATGGAAATAGGCCGATTTTCGAATTTCTCAGTGTAAGGAGAGTTTGGTCATAGAAGGAACTGGAAAAGTGCGCGGTCTCAACTAGATGCGGAAAGTGCTTAGCGAGAACCAGAAGGAGAACCAAAAATTAAGGGGAGGATTAGATTTGAAAGAAGAGTATATCGTTGAAGGTATGACCTGCGCAGCCTGTGCAAAAGCGGTTGAAAGAGCTGCCTTGAAAATCGCAGGGGTGAAGAGTGCGACCGTCAATCTTTCAACGGAAAGACTTTCTATCGAAGCTGCAAACAGAATAGATAGAGAAATGCTGTTTGAAACAGTGGAAAACTCTGGCTACTCGCTCAAAGAAGTGAAGTCCGGAAGAAAGGCCGTAATGGAAATTGATGGCATGACCTGCGCAGCATGTTCCGTAGCTGTTGAGAAAGCGATCGGTAGACTAGAAGGTATCAAGAGCGTCAGCGTGAATCTATCCTCAGATACCGTTTCCTTTGAGTATGATCCCGACGTTCTTAGAATCGGTCAAGTTAAGGCGGCCGTCGAAAAGGCAGGCTATAAGGCTGGAGGCCTCATAACGGAAAACCTTGCAGCAAGCCGCTTAAGAAAAGAGGCGGCGACGCTCTCTTACAAGAGGAAGCTGGTATTCTCCGCAATCTTTGCTCTGCCCTTGTTGATAGTTGCCATGGGCCATATGGTCGGGCTCAGATTGCCCATAATCATAGATCCTCATATGAATCCGTTGAACTTCGCTATGATTCAGCTGTTCTTAACAATCCCGATAGTAATTGCCGGAAAGGATTTTTATCTTAAGGGAATACCGAATCTCTTCAGAGGCAATCCAAATATGGATAGTCTTGTTGGTCTCGGAACAGGCGCAGCGTTTGCGTACGGTATCTTTGCAACGGCTCAAATCGCTCTTGGTAACCACGTTTACGTAGCAGATCTCTATTTTGAATCGGCAGGAGTGATTATTGCTTTGATCTCGCTTGGTAAATATCTAGAGAACCTTTCGAGAGGCAGAACTTCCGATGCAATAATGAAGTTAATGAGTCTATCTCCGGAAACGGCTTATGTGAAGAGGGGCGACGGCTTCGAAGAAATTGCGATCGAGGAAACCGAGGTTGGAGATACTCTCCTTGTCAAGCCCGGAATGAGAATTCCGGTAGACGGGGAAATCTTGGAAGGAACGAGCTCCATCGATCAATCGGTAATAACCGGGGAATCTATCCCCGTTGACGTTCAGAAGGGTGCTAAGGTGATCGGCGGCACAACAAACATCAGCGGAATATTTGAGATGAAGGCTACTGTAGTAGGGAGCGATACAGTTTTATCGAGAATAATAAAGCTCGTTGAAGATGCTCAGTCTTCTAAGGCTCCGATAGCAAGGATGGCAGATATCGTGAGCGGCTACTTCGTGCCCTTTGTACTTATTGCTGCTGCAGTCACCTTTGTTACATGGATACTCCTAGGCTACGGATTCGCGTTCTCCATGTCAATGATGATCGCAGTCCTTGTGATTGCCTGTCCTTGCGCCCTGGGACTCGCTACTCCTACAGCAATCATGGTCGGCACAGGAAAGGGAGCAGAGTTGGGGATCCTCTTTAGAAACGGAGAAGCTCTGGAAGTAACCCATAAGGTTGATGCTATCGTATTCGACAAGACAGGAACCATAACGCGAGGAAGACCTGAGCTTGTAGACATTCACACAATGGGATCTCTAGACAGCGATCAGGTATTACAACTGTCTGCAAGCGTCGCCAGAAGAAGCTCTCATCCTCTAGACTCGGCTATTTCGATTGCTTATCACGGCACATTGCTGCAAGTCTCTTCATTCGAGGCATACCCTGGAAAGGGAATCATCGCAGTAGTTAACGGAAGAGAGGTACGAATCGGGAATCACCATTTTGTTGGTCTATCTGCGGAAGAGATGGAGTTAGTGGACAAGGTTTCCAGCAAGGGAATGACCCCCGTTTCTGTCTCCGTAGACGGCAAACCGGCGGCGGTGTTTGGAATTGCAGACGTTGTGAAAGAGAATTCTTTGGAAGCCGTATCAACGCTGAAAGAAATGGGAATAGATACCTATATTATGACGGGAGACAATACCAGGACCGCGAAAGCAATCGCAGAACAGGTAGGAATCGAGAATGTCCTTGCCGAAGTAATGCCCGAAGACAAGGCGAGAAAGGTTGTTGATCTTAAGAAAGAAGGCAAGACCGTCATGATGGTTGGCGACGGGATAAACGATTCCCCGGCACTGGCGGAGGCCGATATAAGCATTGCCGTCGGATCGGGAACCGACATCGCTATCGAGTCTTCAGATGTCGTTCTTATCAGCGACAATCTTAATAATGTTCCGAAGGCAATAAAGCTATCCAGAGCAACCATCAGAAACATCAAAGAGAATCTCTTTTGGGCCTTTTTCTATAACGTTATTGGAATACCAGTGGCAGCCGGTCTCCTTTACAAAGTGGCCGGAATAAAGCTTAACCCTATGATAGCCGGTGCAGCCATGGCCTTTTCCAGTGTTAGTGTAGTCGCAAACGCACTGAGGTTGAAGAGAGTACGAATCTAGAAGGAGGAATACTATGAAGCTTGAAATTGGAGGAATGAGCTGTAATCACTGCAAAATGCGAGTGGAAAGAGCGTTGAAGTCTGTGGAAGGCGTGGAGGACGCAGTGGTAGACATTGATGAAGGAATCGCAGAAATCTTCACAACCAAGAATATTGAAGAGAACCGCTTGAGAGAGATTATTGAAGATGCAGGTTATTCATTTAGGGGAATCAGAGAGTAATTATGAATACACATTCTCATCACAAACACGACGGGGCTCTCAAGATTCTTAAGACGGCCAGAGGTCAGATAGACGGTATAATCAAGATGATAGAAGAAGAGAGATACTGCATAGATATTTCCACTCAACTTCTCGCTGTCATCTCGCTCCTCAAGAAGGCAAACACAACAGTTGTAAACAAGCATATCGAAACCTGCATAAGAGAAGCAGTGGTTTCCGGCGATATTGAGGAGAAGATAGCGGAGCTAGAAACACTCATGAAATATATAGAGAAGAGCCTCTAGTCTCCAGCCGGAGGTTCGTTCTTCATGTCCTGAGAATCTCTGGACAGTTCTTGAAGATCCTCGATAACCTCCTGAAGCTCATTGTCTTCTACTTGCCATAAGTCTTCAATTCTCTGCTTCAGAAAAGAATTTCTCTCTTCGACAGCCGTCAGGTAATAGCTTAGAAGTCTTCTTCTGTGGGAACTCATCGCTGCTATCTTTCTCAGAGAATCCACCTTTATCTCTCTTTCCGCATCTATGAGATCTCCTATCGTTTGGACGATGTCATCTAGTTTCCACTGAACGTCGTCCGATAGGACGGCCAGAGTCTTCCTGATCTTCTCAAGTGCTTCCACCCGTTTTACCATCCGGTTCCCCCAAACGTCCCTTGCGGTCTTCTGCTTCTGGATGTCTGATTATAAGACTTAGCACTGCACCCATAACACTCAGAACAGCTGAGACTATGTAGCTTATCCCGTATCCACCCGTAAGGTCGCGCGCAATCCCACCTAGCAAAGGGCCGATGACTCCGCCTACACCCCAGGCCGTTATCATTACCCCGTAATTCAGTCCAAGATTCTTCACACCGTAGAAATCGGCAGTTACAACCGGAAAGATTGCGAGCATTCCGCCAAAAGTGAATCCCACAACGCTCTTCCCTATCAACAGAGCAACAGGGTTGGTGAATGAACTGAACAGGAAGTATATGAGAGCCTGAATGGAAAACATAGTGAATAGGGTGGCCGTTCTTCCAATATAATCAGATATCGTGCCCCACGTTACCCGGCCAATGAAATTGAAAATCGCATAAACAACCACCAGCAGAAATCCATTGCTAATTGATGCCTGCTCTAACCCTATCTTCGACATCTGACCGATAATGAGCAGTCCTGCAAACGTACCAAAGAAGAACATGGTCCACAAAATATAGAACTGCGGTGTCTTCATCATTTCGGACAATGAGTAATCCTTTGTCGCCAGCCTATGGGTTCTTCTAGGCTTCTTCTTAAGTTTTACCTTTTCCACACCATCGGAAGGGTTGGAGATTAGGAAGGTGAGGGAAAAGACAATCAGAAAGAAGAGAACACCAAGAATCACCAAAGCCGTCGGCAGTCCAAACATAGCAATGAGGCTCGAAGTCAGCGGCGCTATATACACAGGTGCCAATCCAAAACCGCTAACAACAATACCTGATATCAGCCCTCTGTGATCGGGATGAAACCACTTGACTGCAGCCGGTGTTGGCGATGAATAGCCAAATCCCATCGCAAGCCCGAACACGAACCCGAAAAAGAAGGTTAACCCGGCTACGGTAAGATTCATCCCCGAGAAGATAAAACCCATCCCCGCAAGAAGTGAGGATACGAAAAGAACTGGCTTTGGACCGAATCTATCCTGCAGCTTTCCTCCTGGAATCATGGTTAAAGCAAAGACCGCTGAAGCAAGCATATAAGGAATCTGAGTCTGCGTTGCTGTCCAGTTGAAGTCGTCTATCAAGGCCGCTGAGATAATTCCCCACGAATAAAGGACCCCGAGAGTCAAATTGACCCCCAAACCACTAAAGACTACGAGCCAGGCTTTCCTGTTGTTTTCCACAGATTTGTCCTCCTAATAAATGACGCTAATTGCCGGGCTAATCTGTTTAGTCGGTTCGTAGTGCCGAAAATCACTTAGATGTACGATCCTTAGCGAGAAAAAGCGATCCGTGAGATTGCAATCACTTCTTCTTGGCTTTCAGAAGGCCGGCGTAAGAACTTGTAAAGCCATGCTGGAAGTGCATCAGTTGCCACTTGCCATCTGCTTTCACAACAAGTGCCGAACCGAATACCTCTACTCTCCTGAATGCAGCTTTTCTTGCGATTTTCATACCTCGTTTCCATGAAACAAAACAGAACGAGGTTCTTTCAACTGTAACTTCCCAAGATATCGGCTCAAAGAGAACCCCAAACGAATCAAACTCCTTTTCCAGAAGCTCAAGAAACTCACCCTTCCCATTACTTACGAGCCCTTCGGGATTCACATAGGTAATATCAGCACAGCATAGCGATTCGATTGACTCGAGATCGTGATTTCTATAACTGTCAAAGAAGTTCTCAACTACTTCCTTAGGCGATATCTTGCCATGCTCCATCAACTCACACCTCACTCTTTGTCACTAGTAAGATTTTATCATCAACCTGCCGATCATCTGTGTACAAGATGAGGCTATTTATGAAAGACAAAACAATATAATCTTCCCGAAGAAGGGAGGTGGATCATGCGGAAAGTTCTCGCTTCGATTATTGCGATTCTCCTTTTCATTTCGTTACTTCCGGGGCTTACGTTGAGGATGGGGATTGAAGGTCTCTCAATACTCGGTCTGTCCTTTGAGATGGATTCTGGTCTTTGCTTTGGATTTGGAGCATACCGCCGATCACGATATTCGGACCGGCAGCCCCTGGCCTTTTTCTTTCACAGGGGGATACAGTTGCTCATCGATAATGCTACGAAAGGATAGAATGGAAGTTTCAGCGCTTATGAGAGGTTGCCTGGGAGCGATCATCTCCGAATCGTTTAGTCTCGCAGCAGTTCTGGGCGTGCTTCTGGAAACGAAATGAAATATCTCACCTGGACTTAAGGCCGGATTCCAGCTAGGGTTGAACCTGAACGTGGTCCAAAGAATCATTTCTCCAGAAACCAGTTTCGTCCCGATGGGTCAAGTAGGTCTAGTAATCGATTTCTAAATGAATCTATGGTTTCTTGAATCTTAGCGTCTTTAACTCCCCGATCTCCCTGAATCCAAGTCGATTGTAGATTCTACCCGTATCAGGATTGTCGTAGAGCAGACAGGGAGTCTTTCCTTCGGCAAGGAGATCCCCGCAGAGTCTGGATACTACTGCCGATGCCAGGCCTCGCCCTCTATGGTCCTTCCTAGTCGCAACTGCAATGATCATCGCCATATCGCAACTCTCGGAAGTACTGGCAGCCGTAGCCACGATTTCGCTCCTATCTTCAATTATATATCTTCGAGTGCTTCCGTCTCTCAGTGTGGCCATGAAAGACTCTTCTTCCGTAGCATGAAACTCTTCTACTGAGCAAAGAAATTCCAGAAGCTTTGTGGCATCCTTCATCGTTGCTCTTCTCACTTCGAATACAGACTCGACAAGGTTGGGTTCCTTCATGACGGCAAAACGCAGAGCGTCCTCTTCCTCACACATCTCACTAAGATACGGAGCCATTTTGTCTATCCCGTAGACGCTTCCGGTAAGCATCATTGCCCGAACATCCCTCTTTATGATACCTGCAGCTTCTCGAAAATCCATTCTACTGGAATCGGCTAGAATGAAGAACTTGTAGTAACGAAGGAGGACACCTTTCGGGTCGTCTAGATCTCCATCGAGGAATATCTCCATATGCTCTGAATCGGAACTCGTATTCTCGATATCTCCAATAATGAACATGTTGAACTCCTTGTTTCTGTACAGAAAAGGTAGGAGTCTCTTCCATTCACTTCCTTCGATCTTCTTCAAAGAAACACCCCCCGCATTTACGGACATATAGAAGACTATACCAGCTTGAATTCGATTTCGACTGATAATACCGAGTTCGTGACTTATGTCACGTACTTGACTCTCTGTTTGCTATAGACTCTGAATGAAAGGAGAGATGATTATGTCTAGCAAGAAAGCTGCAACACTAAGAGTGATCGTGGAGGTCCTTTTTCTCGCTCTCTTCGTATTCTTGCTGCGAAACAGGGATTTGCAGAGATGGTTCTTGGTATTCGGCGTCGGACTTCTGGGCGCTCTCTTTCTGGGGAGAATCTATTGTGAATGGATCTGCCCCATGGAGACCCTGTTCAGGCCAATAGACTGGTTGTATGCGAAATTGAGGCTGAAGAGGCTAAGAACGCCGGCGATATTCAAGAACGGCGTATTCAGATGGGCGATTCTGATACTCTTTGTGGTGCTTATGATTTCGGTTAGGGTTTTCAAAATCAAGATCAATCTCCTTCTTTACATCACAGCGTTTTCGGTATTGGTTACTCTGATATTTGAGGAGGAGTTCTGGCACAGGTATATATGTCCCTTTGGAACGCTATTAACGTTTTTCTCGAAGAAACCGTTTTTCAGTATGAAGGTTGACAAACCTTCATGCGTATCCTGCGGAATCTGCCAGAAGGTCTGCCCCGTTAGCGCCATCGAAAAAGAGAGTGATGGAATGAAGATAGACAATTCAGAGTGCCTCGTTTGCCTCAAGTGCAAGGAAAAGTGTCCTAAACTGTCAATAACATACTCTAGATCCGAGTGATTGAATACCCATAGTAGTGATGCCTTCTGAAACACTTACTTACCGTCCCGCACTCTTCGGGGCGGTTATTTTCGTTGTCATCATAACCTTTTGTTGTCTGGCTGTTTAATGCTAGAATGATTCTAGACTACTGCAGAGCGAGGCGTTTATGTGACGATTGAAGAAGGTAGCGACAAGCTGGAGAAATTCGTCTTCGCTCTTCAGGAGCGAATGAAAGAACTGGATTGTATCTACAAGATCTCCAGCGCGCTTCACGGATCCTCGACAGCAAATGAAGCTGTCAGTCTGCTAATTGATCAGCTTCCCAAAGGATTCAGGTTCACCGATCAAGTATCTATAAGAATCGAATTCAACGGGAGTATCTGGAATTCTGGAGACAATTGGTCGAACGAAAGGGCGATCTCTTCCGACATAGTCGTAAATGGAAAGAAGATGGGAGAGGTAAGTATATCGCTTATCAACGAATCACTCTTCAAAGATGAACCTTTCCTGAAAGAAGAGAGGAAGCTACTCTTATCCGCGACTTCGGTTCTTTCAAATACCCTAGAGAGAATCTCGATTCAGGACGATATGAAGGACAGTCTAGAAAGGTTGACTTTTGCAATAGACGCCTCGGAAGAAGGTGTGTGGGATTGGAATATCAAGACCGGTCACGTTTTCTTCTCAAGAAGATGGAAGGAGATGCTGGGTTTCTCTGATGAAGAGATCTCCAGTAGCGTAGAGGAATGGAAGAAGAGAGTTCATCCGGAAGATCTCGCTGAAGTGGAGTCTCTTCTGGAGAAATGCCTTACTGGCAAGACACCCAATTATCAGCTGGAGTATAGGCTTATTGGGAAGGACGGCTCGTCTGTCTGGGTTCTCGACAGTGGAAAGGTAGTATCGAGGAACAGTAGCGGCGAACCCTTGAGAATGGTCGGGATCCATACGGATCTAACACAGCACAGAGCGGCCGAAATGAGACTCCAAAGGCTTAACAAGTTGCTAACACTGATGTTAAGGGCAAATGAGTTCTTGGTTCATGCAAAGGAAGAAGCATCTCTTCTCAATGGACTTTGTGATATCGTCGCCAAGATTGGAGATTTCCCGCTTGCCTGGGTAGCTTTTAAGAGGCCCGGAGAAAAGACTCTTGACCCGGTTGCCGTCAGCGGAAAGGCAAAGGACTATCCGTTTGAAGTTGCAATTACCTGGGATGAAAGCGAACTGAGCAGAAGTGCCATAGGAAAAGCTATTAAGACCGGAATGACCGTTATTACCAGAAGCATTGATCGTTCCCCCGATTATCTGCCTTGGAAAGACACTGTTTTGAAGTACGGGCTGAAAGCCTCGGTTGCAATCCCTCTTTTAGTCGATAAGAGGGTAATAGGCAGCCTGGTGATTTACTCGGAGTATGAAGACGCTTTTGATAGCGAGGAAGTTCGACTCTTGGAGGAGCTTGCTGAAGACATCTCATTCGGCATTTCATCAATGAGAATTGAAGCTCAGCTAGAACACCAGAGCGGAGTTCTTTCCTCAATTAGAAGAGTTAATCGTCTGATCGTTACCGAAAATGATATCGATGATCTCATAAAGAAGAGTGCCGAGTTGATGACCGGCTCCAGAGGGTTTGAGAGATGCATGATTCTGTTGACCAATAATGGGGACCTTTCAAGCTGGGCCGCCTCGGGCTTCAGCAGATCTCAACTGCTGGAAATAGAATCCAGTTTAGAATCAGGTCATATTCCTCCCATGCTGAGAGAGGCAATGGAAAGGGAAGGCGTTATTTCGATCGGAAGTAAGGAATACCACGAGAAGTGCTTGACATTTAGCGACTCCGGTGATCTTGCGGTGTTTGCAAAAGGCTTAAGAGTTGCTGACAACTGCATGGGGGCCATGGCAGTTGTCATTAAGGCAAGTTTCTATCTTTCAAAGGAAGAAAGAGACCTCTTCTCCGAAATAGTCGACGATATCTCTTACGCAATCTGCAAGCTCAAGCTTGAGAAGAACGAGAAACTTCTCCAGAGAAGATTCTCTCTGTTCATGGATAGACTTCCCGGAGCAGTATTCATTTCGGACAGCAATTTGAGAATGACATACTTCAACGATTTTGCAAGCAAGATGTTCGGGTTCAAGGACGACTGGATTGGAAGAGATCCGAAGGAAAACTACCCCGGAAAGCTAGGCAGAGATATACTTGACGACGACCTGCGAACTCAGAATGGAGAACAGATAGTGAGGGAAGAAAGGATTATGGCTGCCGACGGTCAGGAGAAGATCCTCTATGTACAGAAATTCCCCATACCTTCCGAAGGCGACAAACCGATGATCGCCGCTATCGCTCTGGACATTACCGAAAGTGCCGTAAAGCCCCTTGCTTCAGCTATGGGGATATGAGGCACAACCGATTAGAAAACTCGATGTTTTTCAATCGGCTTAATTCTTCTATTTGTATCAGATAGTGTGATATGGTCTAATACATGTATGAACACTAAATTTAAGTCGAACAACAATGTTGTACACTCTTGCAAGTACCATATAGTCTGGTGCCCTAAATATCGTAGGAAAGTTTTGGTTGGTGATGTAGAACTACGATTAGAGGAGTTGATTGTAAGTATCTGTGCCGAACGTCAAGCAGAAATCATCGAAATGGAAATCATGCCTGACCATGTTCACTTGCTTGTCGAAGTAGACCCGCAATATGGAGTCCATAAACTTATTAAAGCAATTAAAGGTCATACTTCACGGATACTTAGGCAAGAATTCAAACACTTGACGACGAAATTGCCTACACTTTGGACAAACAGTTATTTTGCTGCTACAGTAGGCGGTGCGCCACTTTCCGCAATTAAACAGTATATCGAAAGCCAAAAAACTTCGCAAAGGAGGTGAAAAAGTGCAAATCACCGTCAAAATTAAATTAGAGCCGACTAGAGAACAGGATACTCTTCTTCAAGCAACAACTCAAGAATACATCCGCTTGGTCAACCACATCGTAGCAGACTTCGTAAAATCCGATACACCCCTTAAATATACTAGTAAAACCGTTGTTGCGGAGCTTCCCAGTGCAGTAAAAAACCAAGCGATACAAGACGCTAAAAGCGTTTTCGAAAAGTATAAAAAGAATGTTTGTGCCAATGCCAGATTAAAACCAGAAGACCAGAAAGAAGTCAGAGTGCCAATTCTTAAAAAACCTGTTGGAATCTGGAACAACCAGAACTATTCTCTAAAAGAAAATATCCTGTCGTTTCCTGTATTAATTGCCGATAAGTCTAAACGTATTGAAGTTAAAGCAGTGCTGACCGACTACCAACGGGAACGGTTAAACGGCAAACTCGGTAGTCTTCGTATAACTCAAAAATCAGGTAAATACATAGCCCAAATAGCCGTAGAAATGGATGAAGAACAGTCTAAGACCAGTAATAAAATCATGGGTGTGGATTTAGGTCTTAAAAATCCTGCTGTAGCCGTTGTGGAAGGAGGAAAAACCAAATTCATTGGTAATGGCAGACAAAATAAATTTATCAAGCGCAAACATCGTTCAGTACGGCGAAAACTCGGCGAACTCAAGAAGCTCAAAGCTATAAAAAAACGCCACGACAAGGAACAGCGCTGGATGAAAGACCAAGACCATAAAATCAGCCGCCGAATTGTTAATTCTGCGAAAGAAAATCATGTTGCAGTTATTCGTATGGAACGCTTGACGAATATCCGCAACACGGCAAAAACAAGCCGCAAAAATGAGAAGAATTTGCATACTTGGAGTTTCTATCGACTGGCAAAGTACATCGAATACAAGGCAATTCTGGCAGGAATTAAAATAGAATACGTTAATCCCGAATATACAAGCCAGAAATGCCCGAAATGTGGTAAACGCAACAAAGCCAACGATAGAAAATATGTGTGCGGTTGCGGATTTAAAACCCACCGGGATAGGTTGGGAGCGATAAATATTATTTCCGCAACTGTGGCAGATGGTGTAGCGTAAGCGATAGTCTGCCAGCCCTAGGAGCTGATATGCTCTGCCTAGGGACGGGCTGATGGCACAGCCCTGAACTTGGGGTCATACTCCGATACCAGAAATGGACTTCGGTTTAATCACCCAAGAATCCCCTGCCTTTACGCATGGGGAGTGTCAAAAGTCGAAGGATTGCCGAAATGGCCCTTAAGAGGCTTGGGAGTGTCATAGATCTCTCGTTCAACGAGATGTATTTGTTCGACCCGGACTCATTGCGTTTCCTTCAAGCGAATAGAGGGGCTACGGAAAACTCGGGTTACACTCTTGATGAACTGCGTAAAATGACTCCTCTGGATCTGCAACTTAAGATGGATAGAGGAGTTTTTGAGGAAGTTCTGAACAGACTCAAAAAAGACCCGATGTCCTATGAAGTCTTTGAGACCGAGCATGTCAGAAAAGACGGAACTGCCTATCCCGTGGAAGTGAGACTTCAACTACATGAAGACGAATATGAGCGTGTATTCGTCGCGATCGTTCTAGATATTACCGAAAGAAAGAGATCAGAGGAGTCGGTTCAAAGAAGCCTTGAATCACTAATAAACACACTGTCATCTCTTGTCGAGGCGAGAGATCCATACACTTCCGGCCATCAGAAACGGGTGAGTGAGCTTTCAGTTGCTATTGCCCGAAGACTATATTCAGATAATGATAAATACAAGGACATTATCGAATCGATTCGAGTTGCCGCGTTGCTTCACGACATAGGAAAGAGTGCGGTACCGACAGAAATACTGACAAAGCCCGTGAGACTTAACGATCTCGAGTATCACCTTGTTAGAGAGCATTCTGCAAAGGGTTACGAAATACTTAAGGGAGTCTATTTCCCGTGGCCTATAGCGGAAATAGTGTTCCAGCATCATGAAAGGCTTGACGGCTCGGGTTACCCTCGAGGACTTAAGGGAGACGATATTAGAATTGAAGCCCGAATAATCACCGTAGCCGATGTTGTTGAAGCTATGTCTTCACACAGACCATACAGAGCTTCGCTGGGAATGGACAAGGCCCTTGAAGAGATAATCCAAAACTCGGGCAAGTATTACGACAGAAAGGTCGTTAATGTTTGCCTAGAAGTCTTCGACGAGGGATTTGAGTTCAAATCCTAAAGCTCTGATACTCTCTCAAGAATGAAGTTGTTCGTTGTTGATTCCTCGCCACCTGCCGAAGGCAGCTTTGCGTCCCCAGAGGCTTTTCTGTGCCTTGGCTCTTTCCCCAATGGATCTTCTAAGAGAACCTCCGGTCAAGATGCTTCAGGTATGTCTTCACAGCTGAAGAGGTGTTCTTCAGCACTTTACGACTTATTCGGTCAAGTTCGCTTGTATCTTTACAAGCAACCAGATTGTCATAGTAATCTTTTGAGCACTCTATTCCGGAAAACATCGGCGGGTCCTCGTCGAGCAAAGTCTTGATTGATCGCTCGGTCTCGGGAAGAAGCCGCAATGCTTCCCTTCTCGTTGTTTTAGCCACGACTTCTAGGGATTTTGGATCGTTGGGCTCCGCGGTCTTGATCTCTTCAATGTACGTACCGTACTCTCTCCAAAGCCGGTAGCCTAAGTACCTGTCGTGGAATTTGTGGAATGTGCTTATCTTCTTGAACTGCCTCTTGTATAGAAAAGGAATCTTGAGTACTTCGAAGAGGGTCCCCGGAGAGGTGTGGTACGGGGTTCCGCAGTCCTCGAGATAGTGAATGGCACGGGCCGCAAATCTCAGAGCCCAGTACCTGTCACCCTTTTGCATAGCTAGTTCGCTCATTTGATCGAAATGAAGGAATCTCTTTGTCACTTCGCCAAAGCGAAGTATGATGTGAAACTCTTCATGTCGCCACGCTCCGCTGCTTCCCACAAACCTTTGCAGGGGAGAAAGCTTCAGGTCTCTATCCATTCCAAAATCAGGTTCATAAGAGTAAACGGTCATTATCTGCCAGGCGGGGGCTTTGCCCTCGATCGGCAACGAATTCTCGAAGAAATCCAACCGCAACTCTTCGTCCGAATCGGAAAGGTACTGTCGCCCCAGATAATCTTCGAAGCCTCTCTCTGAAAGACTGTAAGGGCCTGGGTCTTCTTCTTCATAAGTATAAGGCGTAACCTCTACTTTCTCAGAGAGAAAGCCCTTGCGCCTATCCAGACAGTAATAGGTCAGAACATCATGACCATCCATATCAGCTCTTTATGACCCATGCACTTTTCTTTGAGAAGAAAAGTTCGGTTTCCTTGCCTACAACGGGAAACTTTCTTTCAATTGGGTTGAAAGTCACTGCGTTCAACCTCTTTCCATCCGGAAGCTCTATCTCATATTCAACATTCGATCCGAGGAAGACATACTTCAAGACCTTCCCATTAAGAATATTGATCTTGTCTTCTTCCCTGTCAGAAAGGGACTCCGGTCTCAATACTATCCTAACACTGTCTCCGACAGCGAATTCACCTCCCTTACTGCCTACAAACCTCTTTCCCAGAGAGCTGCACAACACGGTCACTGAGTCGCCGTCGACAGATTCCACTTCCCCGTCGATGAAATTGACCCGTCCGATGAAATCTGCTACAAAACTGTTCTGTGGTCTGGCGTAGATATCAAACGGACTTCCTATTTGCATTACTTTTCCGTCGTTCATTACCACAATGACATCGGAAATACTCATCGCCTCTACCTGGTCGTGAGTAACGTACACACTGGTGATGTCAACCTCTTGCTGTATTCGACGGATTTCGAGCCTCATCGATTCCCTCAATTTCGCATCGAGATTCGAGAGCGGCTCATCAAAAAGAAGAACGCTCGGCTCCATAACAAGGCTTCTCGCCAATGCAACTCTCTGCTGTTGACCGCCGGACAGTTGATCGGGTCGTCTCTTTTCAAGACCCTTAAGTCCCACCAGGTCTGTCATCTCCCGTATCTTTTTCTTCATGGTTTTCTTATCAAGTCTCTTCAGCTTCAGACCAAAAGCGATATTCTCCTCCACAGTTAGGTGAGGGAAGAGAGCGTAACTCTGGAAGACCATCGAAATGCTCCTCCTATTGGGAGGCAGGTTTGTGACGTCCTTCCCATCCAGCAAAACTCGACCATTTGTCGGAACTTCGAACCCGGCAATGATTCTCAATGTGGTCGTCTTTCCACATCCCGAAGGACCCAGGAGTGTTACAAGCTGCCCCTTCCCGATTTCTTGATCGAAGTCGTCAACGGCGACTGTTTCTGTACCATAACTCGTGAAGACTTTTCTAACATTTCTCAGAATCAGACTCATGTAATCACCCCTGTCCCGCCGTTCCACCGCTGGATAGACTAATTTTGTTCTTCAGGAAGATCTTCAATATAAGAATGAAGCTCATAATCATACCGATCAACAGCACAGAAAAGGCACATGCTTCCGATAGACGTCCGGAATCACTCTGACTCAGTATCTGAACTGTTATCAGGTTCCATCTGGCCGAAACAAGAAATATCGCCGCGCTGATTGCAGTCATCGCCCTTACAAAGGCAAAGACTAGAGCGGAGAAGAAGGCCGGCATAATAAGGGGCAGCGTCACTTTCGTGAAAACCTGCCTGTTATCTGCTCCAAGTGTATATGCCGCCTCTTCGATCGCAGGATCTACCTGGTTGAGCAAAGCAACACCCGACTGTATTCCAACGGGTATATATCTGAAGACGAAATTGAGAACGAGTATTGCCAAAGTACCAGTCAGCTGCAACGGAGGCTTGTTGAATGCAAGAATATAACCTATTCCGATTACTGTTCCCGGAACTGCGAAACTTAACATTGAAGTGAATTCCATTACTCTTCTTCCGGGAAAGACTTTACGAACCAGAAGAAACGCGATTATCATGCCAAGAACGGCAGATATCGGTGTGGATGTGAAAGCAATAATGAGAGTGTCCTTGATTGCTTCCAGTCCAACATCAAAGACGTATCTGAAATTCTCGAGGGTGAAGGTGTTGTTCATCCCCCACGCCTTAACGAAAGCTCCCCAGAATATAGTTGCATAAATAGTCAGCGTGAAGACCGCAATTAACATACATAGGGAGAATAGAATCCATTTCACCGGTTTACTGACGCTTTTCAGGACGGAAGTCGTCGGTTTCCCTGTAACCGTGACGTACTTCTTCTTCCCCACCCAGTACTTCTGGATTACGAATGCCACTATGGAAGGGAATAGCAACCAGACCGCGAGGGCAGCGCCCCCTCTAGTATCAAACATTCCGGTTATTTGCAGGTATGCCTGAACTGAGAGCACGGGAAATTTGCTGCCTGCAAGAATCAAAGGATTTCCAAAGTCGGCGAGCGATTCTATGAATAGAACGAGCATTGTGCTGGCAATACCCGGAACCGACATCGGAAGAATTACTTTCCTGAAGGCCTGCCATCGATTTGCACCGAGATTGAAGGCGGCATCCTCAAGTGTCGGACTGATGGTTCCTATAACGCCGTCCAATGTGATGAAGGCAACCGGAAAAAAGCAGACCACCTGGGCCATCATGAGACCCCATAAACCGTACACCGGGAAATTCCTGATCCCGAATATCCCGGCGGTAATGATCCCGTTGAATCCGAATAGCATTATGATAGAAAGTGCGCCAATAAACGGTGGAAAGACTATCGGCAGAACGGCAACGGTTCTGAAAAAGCCCTTCAGCGGAATATCCGTTCTGTTAAGAGTGTAAGCAAACAGATACCCGACAAGCATTCCGAATATTGCCGTAAGGCTAGCCACCAAAAGGCTGTTGAAGAAGCCCTGCCTCATGTATCGATTCGAGAAGGCGTGGCTGTACGCGCTCAGGTCAAATCTGCCCTCCTTGTCGGTCATACTGACCGCGAAAACCCTGAATAGGGGATAGACAATGAATATTGCCAGGGCAGCGAATATCAGGACTATTATCAAAAGCAGAACTGGATCCCTAAGAAGATTCAGAAACCTATTTTTTGCTTCTTCTCCCCTTATAGCCACAGGACGACCTCCTATTAAAGAGGGGGATTTCTCCCCCTCAAAGCAAATCTAAGTGATCGTTAGTATGGAAGCACTTCGTTAATCCATCTTTCGATAAGTCTGGTCTTGTTTTCTGCAGCCCAGGATGGATCTACTGAAACAAGGTTAATGGTCGAAAGAGGCTGCAGACTGCCGAAGTCAACATCTGGCCTGATCGGGTAGAAGAAGGTTTTTTGATCAACCACCTGCTGCTGACCGGCTTTTGACACAACCCAGTCAATTAACTTCTGGGCATCGGTGAGATTCCTGGCACCCTTTAGAATCGAAACGGATGCCACTTCGTATGGTACGCCCTCCTTAGGGAAAACCACGGTGACGGGATATCCCTGTTCCATGAACTGGAAGAAAGCAGGGGTGAACTGAATTCCAAGCGCAACCTGACCGGGGCCGACGGCCTTGGAGGGTCCAGTTCCGCTCTGTGTGTAGGTCTGGATGTTTGGAGCGAGATTTTTCAGATACTCGAAAGCCCCGTCTTCACCGTAAATCTTCACAAGACCAGTTATCAGACTGTATGCAGTTCCTGAAGACTGTGGATTTGGATATTGTATCATTCTCCTGTATGAAGAATCAAGGAGATCTTCCCATGTTTCCGGTACAGAAGCTTTGATCTGCTCAATAACTGAAGTGTTCACTCCAACGCCAAGAGGATTCATGTAAATCGGGTGATAATAGCCCTCAACATCATAGAATTCTGGAGATACACCGTACACGCTCAGTGTCCTATAAGACTGCGTAAGTCCCCTTTCCTTTGCAATAATGTGATTTTCCAAAGGAGCCCCAAACCAAACATCTGCCTGTGGATTGTTTGATTCTGCTTCGATTCGTGCAAGCGCCGGCCCGGATGAAAGAAATACGAAATCTACCTTGACTCCGGTCTCCTCTACAAATGCGTTCAATATCTTCCTTGCATTTGCCTCATCCACACTGGAATAAACCACCAGGTTTGAAAAGGCCGCTGCTACTAACATCAGAGAGATCGTAAGGATAAGAACTCGCTTCATAAATCCACCTCCTATTAGTGTAGCTATATTCTATCATCATGAACTGCTAAGTAGAATGTTTCCAAACTAATTCCTACAGACCTTGATCACATCAAATCTACCAAATCATCTCTCACGAAATTGAGCATCGAGATCAAGCTTTGACAGTTCACCGATCATCTCAGTTTTTTCCAAAAATCAGCGAATACAGTTATGAAAATATAGTTTCACTATGCTATTATTATGAAAAGATAGTTTCATAAAATAAGTGATTAACTAATTCCTTGCCGAAAGGTTGATAACAATGGTATCCGAAGAAATAGCGAAAATAAAAGATGGTTTATCGCCAGCTTACAAAAGGATAGCAACCTATATCCTCAAAGAATACTCGCAAGTGGGATTCATGTCCATTGAAGAACTCAGCTCTATGGCCTGCGCTAGCAAGGCATCTGTAGTCAGATTCTCTAGGCGTCTCGGTTTCTCGGGATTCAATGAACTGAAAAAGGCTATCCAGCGCGAACTTAGAAGAAGGCTATCTCCGTATGAAAAGATCGCAACGACAGAACTTGACATGGCTCCGGTGGAAAACCAGTTGAAATTGCTAAGACAGAATGAGATCAACAATCTCAAAAACACTCTGTCCGGGATCAGAGAAGAAGAGCTTCACAAATGGGTGGACACTATAAGGACAGCCAGGAACATCTATTTCGGGGGCTTTGGCGCTACAAGACACGTGGTTTCGTTGATGCGGTACACAATCTCCGTTCTCCAGCGGAAGCCGACCTGGTTGTTGTCGGGATCGGTCTCCGACTTTTCCTTCAAAATAAAGCTTATGGAAAGAAATGACGCTCTGATAGTTATGACCTTTCCTCCATACTCAAAAGAAGTGGGATACATGATCGACTTTGCACGTGAAAGAACCGCAAGAACTCTGCTCGTTACAGATTCCATTGACTGTCCGGTCTATTCAAAAGCCTATTCGTCGATTTTGTGCGAGAACAACTCACTTCTGTTTGGCAATTCCTTCGTCGGACCCGTTGCAGTAGCGGAAATGATAGGGAACTTCATCATTCTAAGCGAGAAGAAGACCGGCATGGAGGAGATGAGAAGGTTGTTTGAGGTAGAGGAGAGAGGTTACAAGGCAATAAGTACTGAAGGAAAGAGCAAGTAGTTTCATCGCTTGTTTGTGAAGGCTCTAATTTGTGAAAAGAAAAAAGGAATCGAAGAGGGAAATTGACTTAGCCCACCGCGGCATCTGAATTGCTTTTTAAAGAGGAGTGTTCTTGTTTTCATCAAGGAAGATTCTATTGCCTGAAACGAGGTGTTTGCATGAAGGCCATCATTGTACACGGCGGTACCGGAAGCTTTAGTAGCGTAATAGACGCCGATGAACACAGAAGAGGAGTCGAAGAGGCTGTCAAGCAAGGATTCTCAACTCTTCAGAAGATGAACAACGCAGAAGAAGCCGTTGTTACCGCCGTGTCCGTGATGGAAGAAGATCCCACCTTTAACTGTGGCAGGGGATCGGCGCTTACTTATCGCGGCGATATAGAAATGGATGCTGCGATAATGGACAACAACCTAAATGCGGGGGCGATTTCCGGACTTAAGAGAATTCTCCATCCCATAACGGTGGCACGGGCCGTCATGGAGCAAACCGATCATGTTTTGCTTGCCGGAGCCGAACTGGAGGAATTCGTTACAGTTCTAGGGTTTCCTAGGGAAGATGAACTGATCGTTCCGAAAAGACACCTTCAGTGGAAAGAAGAACTTGAAAAAATCGCCAGAGGCGAGAAGACTAGATTTGGAAAGAGCGTCAAGCTGGCAAAACAAGCCGAGAAATATCACTCTACCTGCGGCGCGGTCGCACTAGACGACCACGGAAGAATGGTCGCCGGAACATCCACGGGCGGAATGATGATGAAAAGTTTCGGTAGAGTGGGAGATAGCCCCATTTTGGGAGCAGGAACCTATGCGGACTCATTCGGTGCAATCTCCGCAACGGGTCATGGAGAAAAGATCATGAAGCTCACACTGAGCAGGCTGGTCGCCTTCTTCATGGAACAATACCCCGCTCAAAAATCCGTAGACATCGCTCTCGAGAGAGCCAGATACTTCAACTGTGAATGTGGACTCATAGCGATCGACAGATATGGGAACATCGGAATTGGTCACACTGCCAAAGATATGTCTTGGGCCTTCATAAGAGAAGGGAATTCACCTGTAATCTTCTAGGTGTAACTAGCCCCCTGTTCTTCCACGGGAAGCTCTCTACTCTGCGACTTGAGTTTTCTAACGATCATGAATGCAAGAATAGCCGCAATGAAAAGTGTAAAGAAATCTGCAACTGTTTGAGAATAAATCACTCCGTTGAGTCCGAAAAACCTTGGCAAGACAATCACTGCGGGAATCAAGAAGAACCCCTGCTTCGACATCGAAAGGAAGCCAGCCGCGAAACCTTTTCCAAGTGCCTGGAACAAAACTGTGAAGGTTATCACGAAGCCGGATGTGGGAAAGAAAATGTTTACCGCCCTAAAGGCTCTGGAACCCACATCGATGACTTCGGGGTCATTACTGAAGATGCTGATAATCGAACCAGGTATTGTCAACCCGATTATGGCAAAAACCGTTGCAAAGACCGTTGTCACGATCACCGAAAATCTCAGAGCTTCGAAAACTCTCGAAACCTTCTTTGCGCCGTAATTATAGCCAGCAACCGGTTGAAATGCTTGACCGTATCCGAATAGAACCATCATGCCCAACATAAGAACCCTCATTGTTATTCCGACGGCCGCAACGGCGTGGTCCCCGTAGTTTCCGGCGGCGTTATTCAACAGTGCAACGGCGAAACTGGACAGGGATTGTCGCAAGAATGTCGGAAGCCCAATTTTGAAGATTTCTGAGTATATCTGAAGAGAGAACCTGTACAGCCTTATCGATAGAGTTGTGTAACTCTTCTTACGAACGAAGTACTCGAGGATTATAATCGTCGAAACAGACTGAGATATTACAGTTGCGACGGCCGCTCCAGTTATTCCCATTCCAAGGCCAAATATGAAAACCGGATCGAGAGCGACATTCAGTAGAGCTCCCGATACCATGGCAACCATGAATCTCTGGGCGTTACCCTCCGCTCTAACTAGGTTGTTCATGGTCATATTCATCATGGTGAAGATCGATCCCATAATGATTATCA
Source organism: Mesotoga sp. Brook.08.YT.4.2.5.2. (assembly GCF_003351125.1). Taxonomy (NCBI): domain Bacteria; kingdom Thermotogati; phylum Thermotogota; class Thermotogae; order Kosmotogales; family Kosmotogaceae; genus Mesotoga; species Mesotoga sp. Brook.08.YT.4.2.5.2. The sequence continues at coordinate 53,404 of NZ_JPGZ01000034.1, read as the reverse complement.
TTGTGTATTCCCTAGCATATTCCATTATTGTCTCAGTTGCGCCAAAAGCGGTCAGGAGCGGGTCCAAGAATATCAATCCAAGCAATGTAAAGGCTATCCCGGTCGCCAGACTCGTAAATAGAGCCGTAGATGCCGCTTTATCGGCCTGTTGCTTATCTCCTGCACCGAGCAAACGCGAGACATACGAAGCCGCTCCCACGCCATAAGTCAGACCAACGGCTCCAATCAGATTGAATATCGGAAAAGCGACTGCAACTGCGCCTACGGCGCTTGTGCCTATCCGCCCAATGAAGAAAGTATCGACTAGATTGTAGATAGCATTTGTCAACATTGCAACGATTGAAGGAATCGAAAGACCGACGAGCAGAGAGGGAATCTTCATCGTCCCCATTGCCATGGCTCTTTCTTCAGAACTCCTGAATCTCAACTGAAACCCTCCAGCATAAACGAAAATCCACTCTACTTCATAATACACCAAGCTAATGAAGTTATTTGTCACGCTAACAATACCCTTGAATAGCAGATCTCAAAAAACTGTTCTTGAGCAAAGTGTTCCCATCAAGTTCGAGGCAAATGTACCCCTTCAGCTGCTATTTCGGGGTTTATACTCTCGTTGCGATAGGAAAAAACCGATGGTATATATCGCCCTTACATAAAGCGATCTAACCGATAAGAGGCCTCATTGGCCCGAGGAGGAGATTACATGAGAAGAATGAAGTTAATATCAGTTTTTCTCTTAGTCTCAATAATAATGCTTAGTGTATCCGTTTTTTCCGAAGAACCGATAGACGAGATGTACGAACCTAATGTTGAAGAGACAGTCGAAGAAGATTCCCTGAAAAAAGAAAACATGGAGGCGAGAGGGTTCTACCTGGAGGAAGAAGTCAACGAATCCTACGTTTTCGTGGTGAATGTCCCCTCTGTCAAAGATAATGCAAACAATCTAGAGTCACTCACTTTAGAAAACATGGAGGTCAGAGGTTTCTACAGAGAAGGCGAAGAATACGAAGATCCCTCATTCTACTATTTCGTATCTTCGGTTTCTTCTTTCAAGTATGAAGAAGACAATACAGACCCAATCACTCTGGAGAATATGGCCGCAAGAGGATTCTACAGAGAAGGGGAGGAAGAGGGGGATCCCTCATTCTACTATTTTGCATCTTCTGCCTCTTCATCTAAGGAAGAATCTGAACCCGTAGAAGCAGTCGACGGCTTCTACAGTGAATGTGAGGAAGAAGAGGAGTACAGCGTATTCATAAGCGCCTTTACCTCCGCTCCCTTGGATGATGTGAAAGTTAAGGCGATGAAGGTCTTCGCAAGCACCGTAAACACTCTCAGCAAAGGAGACATCTACGTCAGGATCTTTCATACTAATAACCGTAGTTCCAAAGAACTTCTTTCCGGTGTAATCAACGGAACGGAATTGATGGCATTTGATTGTAACCTGTGCACGATATCTGACTCTCTGTTTCTGCCCGAACTCTCGATTTTCACAGCCGCTTATCTCTTTGAGGACCTGGAACACATGGACAGGGCAACGGATAGTGAAATCATGGCAGAGATTTTCGACAGAGTTGCTGCCACGGGAATAAGAGTCCTCGATAACTGGTATTGTGGAAGCCATCAGCTCTTTCTGAACCAAACCATAGGAAGTATGGAAGAGTCTTCAGCACTTGCGGGGCTGAAACTCTGCTCAAGCTGTTACCCCGGATCATATGACGCCTGCAAAGCTCTTGGTGCAACTCCCGTCTATATGGGTCAGAACACTTTAAAGGAAGCAATGAGCTGTGGTGCGGTTCAGGGTGCTGAGATGCTTCTTGAATGCATTACAGCTGAAGAATGCATCGATTCGATAAAGACCGTAATACTCACCGGACATCAGATAGAATCGATCAACCCGGTAATTAGCGAGGCTACATGGAGGATGCTGAACGACAAGCAGAAGAACTGGATTCTGGAGGCGCTGCACATAGCGAGATCATACATGGAAACGGAAGTTCTTGCACGTGAAGCCAAGATAATCGGAGAACTCGCCCAGAAATACGGTGTCCAGGTCTTGGTACCATGTAAGGCCGGGTTGCTACAACAGGCGGCAGCCTACTATTCCCAGAATCGTTTCTCTGCCGTGTGGGGTGAAGATACATACGTCCGAATACATGCAGCCTCGGAAGGGATGTAACTCAGCAATCAATGAAGAGGATACTCTGCAGATTCGAGATACTTCTCTAGAGTAGTTTTACTATCTGATCAAGCTTCCCTTCACTCGTTTTGAACGTTTGAGGGGCAGTAATTTAATACGACCAAGCAAAGACATCCGAAAGATACCAGTCATGGAAAAGAGATCATGAAAGCGTTCACTTGTCCGGGATATAAGATCACTACTGGTTTATTAACCTTTGCTCTCGTTTCACCTTGCAATCGTGAAGTACATAATCAGTCCCACAACCGCCGTGATACCTATAATTAAAGGAATAATCGAAAATCCAAACATTCTCACCTCCATCGAATTCATTTGCTGCTAAGTATTCTACTCTCTTTCATTCCAAAGCTTTCCTGCTATTCAACAGCTCTTCATATTGGGGCCAGATCTCTTCAAGTCTTTCAGAAGGAGTCTGTCGGATCAATCTCGATTCAAATTTCAAAGATTCCCTTTCCACTCCAAGCATCTGCCAAAACTCTCTCTTGAACTGCACGAAGTCAAACTTCTCGCCAAGCATTTTTCTTGCGATATCTTCATAATGCAGAAAGTCGAGATACTTCGTGTTGAACAAATGTGTCTCTTCGCCTTCTTCAACGTCTATTTCTTCACCAAGGAAAAGAGCCTTCAGATACTCTAGATTGCTTCTTATAAGATTCCCAGCGACGATGCCAGAGTGTCCGGAAATAACTGTCTGACATGACGATTCAAGTATAGTCTTCAAACTCTCCATGAACGTGATCAGATCGTTCCAAAGAGTAAGTGGCAGAGGATCTTCCACAAGATCTCCCACGAAGACCACCGACTCTCTTCTATCCAGACATATTGAAGAACACAGCGTATGCCCGGGCATATAACGAAACTCTATGTCGTCATCTTCAAAGACTAGTCTATCGCTGAAGGTAATGCCGGGAAGTCTTTTCAAAACTTCTCCGTCTCGAAATCTCTCTAGATTTTCGAAATCGTAATCCCATCTCTCTTCCATTCTTCTCCTAGCAAATTCATGAGCCACGATTTCGCACCCTTCGAATGCTCCGTTTCCCCAGATGTGGTCATAATCCGAATGTGAGTTGAAGATTACAAGATCCTTTCTGGAAGTCTCCTGGATGTAGTTCTTGACAACACTCATGGATCTGTTCCCCAGAAACGTGTCACACAAATAGAATCGATATCTGCCTTCTATCAAGTAAACGGATGTCTCTCCAGTCATCGGGGAGTCTCCGTCCTGAAAGGTAAACAAAACTCCCCTGCTGCCAATCTGCTGGATCTTCAAAGCTCTACCCTCCTTTATTCTGCAATCGCAAAGACTCGCGCTACAGAGGAGTCGGCATGGATCTTAAGGGGAATCGCAAAGACTTTGATATGCTCATAGTTCGCGATTCTTTCAAACCCCGTGAGGTTTTCTGCGATCAAACAGCCTCCATTGAATAGAATTCTGTGAATATCGAAGGGAAACCTGTCAGGAGAGGATGAATCGAAACCAACAAGCCGGGTTCTCCGCTTAACCAGAAACTCGGCGAGCTCCATCGTCAGATAGGGGTTGTTGACGAAATAATCCTCACTTCCAAAAAACACGTCACGGCCCGTCCAGAACAAGACTATCGCCTCCAGAGGTACTTCTTTTTCATACTCCGACTTCATTCTTATCTCCGTTTCGCCCCTCACGTCCAGTAAAATACCTTTTCCGATGAAGCTGCCGATATCAATCTCGTCAATATATGTGTCAGACTCTGTCAAATGCATGGGTCCGTCAATGTGCGTTCCCGAGTGCATACTTATTCTCAGCCTGTGATTGTTGAACCCATCTTTTGCCAGATGCCTGGATCTGATCAACTCAGTCTCTTCATCGCCTGGATAGACAGCCTGGCCGTGTTCAATTGCTCTGGAAAGATCGAAGAATTTCTCCACAGTCCTCACCTCTCGAACTACATGCTAGTATGAGAATATCACATCTCAGACCGGTTGCAGATCAAGAATCAGATGGGGATGTCGAGAGAGTAATGCTGAGCATATCGGAATATTTGAAATCGATAGATTATATGATATGATTAATACGTTCGAAGAAATTGAGAGGAGGGACACCAATGAGAAAAGGAATTGCCTTAACGCTGTTGCTTCTTCTTGTTTCGGTTTTTGCCGTTGCGGATATCGCTACCTCGGTTGATCTAGCACAAGAGATAGCCAACACTGCAAACGAACAGATTGAGTCGCTGATTGAAGTGGCGGTAGAGAAGGCCGAGAAATTCACGGTGCATTATACTGAAAGAGGGATGTCACAAAACGCATATGAAACCCTAATAGACAATCTAGGCAATGAACTCGCCAGTAAGGCTCTGAGAATTTCTCAGGATGCGATAGCGAGAATCGAAGAGCTTGGTTGCAAAGCCATCTGTTACTATGTACCGGTGAAGCTCGGCTACAAGGTCTTTCTAATAGATCCGATACTGATTATCGACGACTAATCAAGTCATGCGAGTTAAAGTGAGCTTTAGATGCCGTAGTCATCTACGGCATTTTTCCGTTTTAGGCAAACTATGCGTCTTTTGTGATACACTGTACTAGATTATAGTTTTTATTGTGATGCTCTTTTTGGGGGAATAAATGGAAGGGTTCAAAGTCTGCAAATCTAACGAAGCGATCGAAACGGTTGTCCAAAAAAACTCTTCTCTGTCTCTTCTGGCTCACGGCGACGGAGTAGAGATTTCAGTTTATGAACTCAAGTCGGGAGTCGTCACTTTTCTGGATACCTTTGCGGGTGGAGATCTTCTTGAATTCTATTATGTGATCGAAGGAAAGATTTCCTGCAACTCCTCCGATGAAGAAGTTCATCTTGGCCATGGCGACTACTTCTACGCCCACAATCTTAAGGCTCCAGTTGAGCTGAAACCCCAAACGGATGTCAAGCTTCTGCATATTTCTTCAAGACCTTTGTTCAAGCACATCAGCAAGAATATCTCGGTGATGAAGAGTATTCTTTCTCAAGTTGAGATAAAGGACTCATACACCCACGGACATGGGAAAAGAGTCAGAGATGTATCGCTTGCCATAGCAAGAAAGCTAGGCGTCCCTCCAGAGAAGCAAGAGAACATAGCGATGGGAGCCCTTTTCCACGACATCGGAAAGATCAAAATCGAGGACTCGATACTGAAGAAACCCTCAAGATTAACCAAAGAGGAGTTCGAGAGAATTAAGCTTCACCCGGTGTTTGGCTGTCAGATGGTAAAAAACAGCTTTCTAGAAGATACTCACGACATCATCAGACATCATCACGAACGCGTAAATGGCTCCGGATATCCCGACGGATTGAAGGGAGATGAAATATCGCTGGAGGCCAGAATAGTAGCTGTAGCCGACTCATTTGACGCAATGACGTCGCGAAGACCGTACAGAGATGCAATGAGCTGCAAGGGTGCTCTTGAGGAACTGAAGTCCCAGGCGGGCACCCAATATGATCCCGAGATTGTGAGCGCTCTTGAGAGCTGCATTCGGGAAGGACTTGTTTAGTCTAATATCTTGCGTATTGAACGATCCCGTATTAGCCGATAACTACCTCAATTTCCCACCTACCTGATGTAAGAAAGAGCCATCATTATTAAAGATTCGGTAGCTTCATCTTCCTCAAAAGGCAGAGGCCTCAAATGGTGTTACTGATATAATTCAGTAGAGGTGATCAGTATGGGAGCGTTTTCGATCGTTGTTACAATAAGTGACAGGAAACTACTCAAGTCTGTAGAGTTGGCCGGGGCTTCGGCGATAAGAATAAACTCATCACATGTGACTCTTGAGGACCTCCAGAAGTTCGTGTCTTACTACGAGGATATCTGCTCGCTTCCATTGTATATTGATCTCCAGGGAGCAAAGCTTAGACTATCGCGCAGCCAGCGGGTAATCGAACTAAAGGCCGGAGAACAGGTGATTCTGGGTAGTAAATGTTCGGAACTCAGGGGTATACTGATAGACCCGAGATCTTTGTCATATCTCTCCCCGGGGATTAAAGTCTCCATAGAAGATGGCAGAATAGAACTTCAGGTGCTAAAGACGGAAGCCGATTTCGCAAGAGCTATGGTCCTGAGAGGAGGAACAATAAGACCTTCCAAAGGAATGAACATCTCGCCGCACCCCATAAATCAGATCGAGCTCTCATCGAGAGACATAGAAATTGTGCTGACTACTAAGAAATATGACTTCATAAGATACGCTCTTTCATTCGTCTCAAGTCCAAGTGAAGTAATCGAACTGAAGGATCTTTCCGGAAGAGCTGTGGCATCGAAGATCGAAAGGGAGCTACCCTTCTCGAAAATCGAGGAAATCTCCGCTTCAAGCGACGAGCTCTGGTTATGCCGCGGAGATCTCGGTGCGCAGCTGGGGCCGAGAGGGCTTGTAGACTTCTATGACTATTTTTCGGCAAATATTAATGATCTTTACAAGCCGGTTCTGATGGCAGGGGAGGTTCTGGAGCACATGGTAGAGCACCCTTTCGCTACGAGGAGTGAACTGTGCCACTTAAAGGACGTTCAGAGAAAGGGGTTTTCAGGTGTCGTCCTCTCGAATGAAACTGCTTACGGTTCCTTCCCTATTGAGACAATTAAGACCGTTCTGGAGGTTACTTCGGATGAATGAGATAATATTGGACATCGCCAACTCGCTGGCTTTACCAAGATGGAAAGTAGAAAACGCAGTCGAACTGCTCGAAGAAGGAAAGACGATTCCATTTATCGCTAGATACAGAAAGGAAAAGACTGGAGAGTTAAATGAGATACAGTTAAGAGAGATTTCCGATGCTCTCGAGTATGCGAAAAAACTGAGTTCCAGAAAAGATGAGGTTCTTAGGATAATCGAGGAAAAAGGAAAGCTTACTGATGTGCTGGAAGCAAGCATCAAAGGAGCAAAGAATCTTCAGTTAGTTGAGGACCTCTATCTTCCCTTCAAATCAAAGAAGAAGACCAGAGCCGACAAGGCAAGGGAGAAAGGGCTCCAGCCTCTAGCGGATTTCCTTAAATCTTCGAGAATCAAAGATGAGGTTTTTGTCTTCACTTTCATAAATGCAGAACAGGAAATCCTCAAGCTCGAAGATGCACTCGAAGGAGCCAGAGATATACTTGCCGAAGAATTCTCTCAGGAAGTGGCAGTAAGAGAAAAGCTAAGAAGTCTACTTAAGGAGAAGGGGATAATCAAGAGCTCCCGAACGGAAAAGGAGGATGAGCGTGAAGTCTACAGAGATTACTACAACTTCTCTCAGCCAATATCAAGACTGGTAGCCCATCAAATTCTCGCTCTTTTCAGAGGAGAGCGCGAGGAGGTTATTTCGCTGAAACTGGAGCTCCCGTACGATATCCTTCCAACTTTGAGAGATCTCTTGGGATGGAGAGACTATCTCGCCTACTATGAAGAGTTGATTGAGGCTTCGGTCGATTCCTTCTCCAGACTTCTCATGCCCTCGATAGAAAGAGAAGTGAGAAATCTGATAAGAGAAGAAGCAGAAAGCAGGGCAATCCATGTATTTGCCAGAAATCTGAGAGACCTGTTTCTTCAGCCTCCTCTCGGCGAGAAGGTGGTAATGGGTGTTGACCCCGGTTATAGGACCGGGTGCAAGCTTGCAGTCATCGGAAAGGACGGTTCCCTTCTTTATCATGACGTGATCTTTCCCACCCCTCCAAAGAATGACTACGTCGGTTCATCGATGAAAGTTGTTCAGGCGATAAACACGTTGAATGTCGAGCTTATATCTATAGGTAATGGCACGGGGTCAAGGGAAACCGAACTCTTCGTGAGCAGGCTGATTAGAGAACACAATCTTCCTGTCAAGTATATGATAGTCACCGAGTCGGGCGCATCTGTCTATTCGGCTTCAAAAGTCGCAATTGAGGAATTCCCGGATGAGGACGTAACAACAAGGGGGGCTATATCGATCGCCCGAAGAGTTCAAGATCCCCTCGCCGAATATGTGAAGATTTCGCCTGAAGCTATTGGAGTAGGTATGTATCAGCACGATGTAAATCAGTCAGAACTGAAGAGGACCCTCGACAGAGAGGTCGAGTCCGTTGTCAATCTTGTAGGAGTCAATCTCAACACTGCATCGGAGCACTTATTGAAATACATTTCCGGTCTGAACTCACGGGCCGCTCTGAATATCGTCAAATACAGGGCGGAGAACGGTTCTTTCAAGAACAGGAAGGAGCTCCTGGAAGTCTCCGGTCTGGGTCCAAAGGCCTTCGAGCAGGCGGCGGGATTCTGCAGAATAATCAATGGATCCGAAGCTCTTGACGGAACCTCTGTCCATCCAGAGAGCTACGAGATCGCCAGATTCATCCTTGAAAGCGTAGAGTTGCTCCCGGAAGAGCTCTTCGACAGAAAAGATGAGATTACTGAATTGCTTGATCAAATCGATCCCGAAGCTCTGGCAAGGGAAAACAGTTTTAACCAGATCACTGTGAGAGAAGTAATAGGGATGCTGAAAAAGCCCGGTTTAGATCCAAGAGAGGAGCTGGAGAAACCGATTCTGAAGACCGACGTGCTTTCGATGGAAGACCTGTCTAAAGGCATGGAACTTGAAGGAACCGTCCGCAACGTCGTAGATTTCGGCGCCTTCGTAGACATTGGAGTCAAACAGGACGGTCTGATTCACAAAAGCAAGATGGGAAGAAGAGTTAGGGATCCACTTGAAGTCTTGAGCGTCGGCCAGATCGTGAAAGTTAGAGTGCTTGAAGTTGACACCAAGAGAATGAGGATTGGATTGGAGTTGCTTTCCGGCAGCAACGAATCTCGAAGTTAGGCAATTCGTGAAATCGTTGGACAAAACTCAATCGATATAGGGACTCTTGACCCTAAGCAACTGTTCGAAGATCGACCGAGTATGCTTACTCGGTACCCTTGCGGAGCGCTCGTCCTACTGTCTTTCGCCGAAGATTATCGTGCCAAGTCTCACCATATTGGATCCTTCCTCAATCGCAACCTTGTATGAGCCGGACATCCCCATAGAAAGGTAACGCATCTGAACTCTCTCGATCTTCTGCATGGAGATCTCTTCAAACAACTCTCTAGTTAGTCTTAAGTAAGGTCTGATTTCTTCCTGATCATCGGTTAACGGCCCCATAGTCATCAGACCGACTACAGAAATATTCTCGAGGGATGAAATCGATTCAATAAGTTCAAAGACATTCTCGGGAAAGACCCCGGCCTTTTTTTCCTCCCTGCCGCTGTTAACTTCTATCATTATCGGCATTCTCCTGTTTATGAAAGCGCATCGCTTATCTATTTCCTCGGCCAGTTTCAGGGAATCCAAAGTCTGGATCAGGTCAAATATCTCAACGGCCTTCTTGACTTTGTTTCGCTGCAGGTGACCTATACAGTGCCATCTGGCTTTGCTGCCGATCACCTCAAATTTCTCTTGAGCCTCCTGAACGTAGTTCTCACCGACATCCCTCAAACCGCTATCCAGAAGCTCTAGAATCTCTGAAGCAGTCCTCGTTTTCGATGCGGCTACGATGGTCACATAATCAGGTACTTCTCTTCTCAGTCTTTTCACGTTATCAACAATCATCTTCAGACCTCCCTTTTAGTAAATTATATTGCATCGAATTCCATTGTGTTTGAGCGAAGACGAAAATCGTGATATTATTCAAATTGCCGGGGTGAATACTTAGTAGGAAAGGATGTTATGAGTAGGGGCATCGCCTGGTTATTGGTTGTATTGATTTCGGTGGCTGCAATCGTTAATCTCGCAACAACCGTTTTTAACTCAAACAAGCTCTTGGAAGAGATTTCGAAAGTTCGCACCGACCTTTTTACTCTCAGATCGAGAGTTGCATCTCTTGATTCCGTTGTTAACGATATTCGAAACCAAATCGAGAAATCCGATGACATTATCAAGTCGGTGCACTTCACCAGACCTACAACTTCTCTTGAAAAAGTTGTACTTAAGGCCTCTGTAACTCTTTCTGAATTCACAGAAGGAAGTAAACTATTTCTGAATGTAATCGATGAAGATGCAGAGGTACGTTCTTATGGACTCAAATCGGAGAACGGTGTCTTCACTGCCTTGATCAAGCTGTTGCCTGAAGAGACCTATTACTGTCAGGTTAGAGTAAGAGATGGCGACAAAGAGACATTGAGCAAAAAAATTGCCATTTCTCTCGATCTATACAACATTCAGCACTATCAATTGCTTGGACACTCATGGCTTCTTGAAACAGACAAGATCCACTACTCAATTGATCTGTACACACAGTATTGTAGAGATGAAGAACTTAGAATTTCTGAAGCGGTGATAAAGGTTGTTGGAGGAGAGGATTCGAGAGAGACTCTCTTCCTACCATTAGACAATAATTCGCAGGAATTAGCAAAAACAGTCTACTACGAGGCCGATAGAGACGCATCGCTCACTTTTGTAGCAGAAATAGCCTATAGATTTGGAGAGTCGAAGACTGAAGCAGTGAAGATGAATTACCATTTCTGACAACTAGAGTCAGGACTTTTGTTTGATTATCCTCCATACTCCGATACAATCTCTAATAGTAGGTGAGTAGATTGCAAAGACGAGATTGGCTTGAACAACATAGAGCTAGAGTGCTAGAGCAACCTTCTATTGACATTGAGATAGACAAAGGAAAACTGCAGGATTTCGTATTACGGATGGTAGGTTTTCTCGAAGAGTCGAACATAGTCGCAGACTTCGGCTGCCGCTCTGCAGATTTTTGGCCTCTCCTAAGAGATATGAAACTTAGAGTCGTGGGGGTTTCCTGTAACCAAGCGGTCAGGCAGTCAATGGGAATCCGGGTTATGAATGTGAGCCTTTCCGATTTCAACTTCCTCGGTATCTTTGATGGATTCATCGCTTCTGGGATGCTTCAAAGACTCCATCCCGAGTTATGGTCAAAGACCCTTCTAAGAATCGCCAGGTCAGTTAAGACCAGCGGTGTGGGTCTAATCGTAACGGGAATCAGTGAAGAAGAAGAGGCCAAGAAGCGGCACGACATTCTTAAGAAAAGCGGACTCCCTGTAGTTGTCGGCGAGTTTCTAGATGAAGAAGGAAGATATAATTTCAAGCCCCTGAAGAGCTGGTACGATCAGTGGTTAAGAAACGCCGGCTTCTACATACTCAAGGATGAGACAATGGGAAACACTGTCTACACGCTAGTGAAGAAATAGCGAGGTTGTCAATGACCGACAGAGCACTTAGAGTTTATTACTTCGGCAACCAGTGCCCCTGGAAAGCATCAGCACTGCAGCAAGCTAGAAAGGCCGCGGCGGTTCTAGATCTTGACCTCATTGAATGCAATCTAATGTAGGAAAGCGTCGATATCCGTATTTTCTTTCCTTTCTCGGTTATTCACGGAGATCTGGAGATTGCGGGGCCGGTCTCGTCCAGTTTCAAAGTTGACGTACTGACGGGTCGGAAAATCGTGGCTCCGTTCGAGCAATCGAAACGAACCCCCCGGAAACAGCGATGGTATAGAACACCTTTCGAAAGAGTCTTTGAGGCACGCATGTCTTGTGTGCGCCAATGGAATCGGCGACGGTACAGAGAGCAAAATCGACTGGTATGAGCGTTCCAGGAGAAATGGAGTCGTCTTCGGCTTCGTTTCCTTTGCTGAAGGAAAACCAGTCGCTCTGGTTGAAGTTATTCCCTCGCTCAATTCCCCTTACCCAATCTCAAAGGACCAGTCCACAGCCTTCATTACCTGCGTCTACAGTTCTCCTGACTCCAGATACGACTATCGCGGGAAATTGATCGAGTCTGCCCTGGAGGAGTGCAGAAAGCTCGGGTTCAGTCGCGTAGAGGTATTATCCGCTGAAGTAAGTCCATTCCTGAACGGGCTGGCAAGCTTCTTTGTAGAAAACGGATTCAGTAATCTAGGCACGGTAGCTCGATCTGTTGTTATGCTCTCCGGAATAGACAACTTTGTGCTTTTGGCGAAAGATTTGTGACTTTTGCCGACAGTGGGATCTCCTCCAAGCCCTTCGATATAGACCTGGTTAATTCAAGCGGATAGGCAGAGTCGAGTTCTCTTTTCAACATATGATAAGTCACTCGGAAATCAGTTCTTCAAGTTCGTTCAGATCTTCATTTTCGATCGCGACCCTGATCTTGCGCAGATAGATTTCCGCTTCCTCAAGCGAGGAAGCGATATTCTTTCCGTTGAATCTAGCCATGTCGATGACCATATCCCTGTTCTGTCTTCCCAGTCTAGATGTTGAAGCGTAGCCCGGTCCGGTGTACTTCTCGAAATCACTGCCGAGATTAAGTAGAGCTCTAGAGAGAAAGTAGGCTGCCTGGCTCACCCTGCTTACGATTAAATCGTGTCTCTCCGGCGAGAGGTATTCCGGAGACGAACGCAGATCACCTATAATCTCTAAAACACGTTTCAGATCCTCTGCGGAAGCAAACTCCCCGGGAGAAAGCAGAAAGACGCGGCCATCGAACATCCACTCGTCCCAACCGGCCGGACCCTTGTGTTCGTTACCAGCCATCGGATGACCGCTAATGAACCTGATTTTTCTCTTTCTGGCGATCAACTGGAAGGGCTGCATAACGCTTGCAACATCTAATACGGTCTCTTCGAAGGCAACTGATTGTAGCAGTTGAGCTTCTGAACCCATGGGAACAGCCAAGATTGTTAGATCCGCACTCTCACATATTTTGAGGGATATCGAAATGTCTCGATGCTTTCTTTTCAGAGCTTCGGTTGTGCATACACTTTCATCAAAAACCGTAACTTCGTGGCCGCACTTCGAGAGCCTTATCGCGATCGAACCCCCAATCGAACCGGCGCCGATAATCTGTATTTTCATTTGTTCGAGTCACCAATCTCCACCTGATCTGGGCGCAAGTTCCTCGCCCGACGCAAATAAACGAAATTCTTCGTCTTTGACTCGCAGTGAATCAGCACCCTGATTATCCCACCACCCGAGTTCTCGAAAGAGGCTTCATAGAGGCACAGCAACGCGACATCACTCTGGTTAAATGCCTTCCTGAAGGCAGTCGCCGGATTGTACGAAGTTATATCGCTTGTAACGGTAAATATCACGGAGTGCAGTTCACCGATCTCGTTCCTTCTGAAAATCTCCTCCATTAGTTCTATAACACAACTTCTGATCTCTTCGGGATTATCTGACTCTATAGATGTTGCACCCCTAATAGCCTTCATTCAACCGCCTCCCGATCCGAAGACGAGTGTAGATTTGAAACCGCATATTCTATGGCCAGCAGGTATCCCTGCAGTCCAAGTCCCGCGATTGTGCCTTTGCATACGGCGGAAATCACTGATCGGCTTCTGAACTCTTCTCTAGCGAAGATGTTTGAAATATGCACTTCGATCTTTAGACCCTTGAAAAGCTCAAGAGCATCTCTAAGCGAGTAGCTGTAATGAGTTAGAGCACCCGCATTTATTACGACTGCATCATAGTCTATACGCTGGATTCTATCGACTAGATCTCCTTCGTGGTTAGACTGGAAGAGATCGGCCACCACCCCTTTCTCTAGGCACTTCCTTTCTATTGCCTCGCGCAGTTCGTCGTAGGTGAAACCGCCGTAGATACTCTTCTCCCTCGAGCCGAGCATATTAAGGTTTGGTCCATTCAATACGAGTATCTTCATACAACCACCGCCAGCAAATCATCCAGTCTTACTTTCAAGAACTCGAACTCCCCGGGTCTCTTGACCACAGGAATCTCTATCTCCGCACTCTCAGAGTCAACTGCTTTCTTGTCGTTTCTAAGCAGCCTAAGAGCCTCCTCGACAGGCAGTTGCGGAAAATCGAGGCCAACGATCTCTGAGAGCGTATCCGAGACATCTCTGTACAACAGTTCATCTATAACACCCAGCCCCGCGAAATAATGCATCTCCCGTTCCAGCCCCCAGGCCACGGCCATACCGTGTGATACTCCCGATAATGGCTCGTAGAGATGTCCTAGTGTGTGACCAAGATTCAGGATCTTCCTTAAGCCTGTTTCACAAATGTCCATCGAGACTATCCTATCCTTTTGCTTCACCGCTTCTTCCAGCATCTCACTCAGCGCGGCAAGATTTCTTTCCTTCAATTTACCGCACAGCTTCTTGAACTTCTCATAGTACTGACCAGTTATAAGGAATATCTTGAAGGCCTCAACGAGGCCCTCCTCGAACCGTCCTTCGTCCATCGAAAGCGTTACGACCGGATCGATTATTGTCTCAGAAGGCATGTAGAAGTTACCGACAACGTTCTTGCACCCTTTGAAGTTCAAACCATTCTTCCCACCAATAGAAGCATCTACTTGTGCAAGCAGAGTCGTCGGATACTGAACTAAGGGGATACCGCGTTTGAATGTGGAGGAAGCGAATCCCACTAGATCCGTCACCGTTCCTCCCCCCGCGCCAACCAAGACATCGCTTCTCGAAAGCCCTCGATCCATGAGGTACTCATAGACTTGAAAGAGAGTGTGAAATCCCTTTGCTTCTTCACCGTCGTCAATGGATAGAGCCGAAGAAGGAATCCACTCGGAAAAGATCCTTTCAACTCTTCTAGACACCACCGCGTTCGGCATTCTACCTATTGACTTGAATCCTCCAGGTGATATGGACACTGGATGTGAGCTGCTATTGAGCACTTTGCTTTCTCCGGAAGCTATCTTCATGGATATCGCGGCAACGGTTTCCCACCGGGACTGACTGGAAGTTTCAACAGACGGAAACTGCTCGTATAGCTCCCTTCGCTCTTCCCAAATCCTGAAGATACTCTCCTTACCTTCCTTGAGCAGTGGTCTTCCATTGACAGTGACTCTCCTGTAAAGATCGGCCGGAGGAAGCCTAAGATAGACGGCATTCTCTCCCTTCAAGATCTGGCGGTTTTCCTTGTCCAGTATGATACCTCCTCCAGTCGATACCACAATCTCGTCCCTGTGGACGAGTTTCTTCAGAAGGTTCTTTTCCAGTCTTCTGAATTCTTCCTCGCCTTCTTTCTCAAAAATCTCACTTATGCTAGTTCCTCTAGCTCTCTCGATCTCTAAATCCATATCTATGAATTCCTTGTCTAGAACTGAAGATAGAATTCTACCTATAGTGCTTTTCCCCGAGCCCATCATTCCAATAAGGAAGACTCTCATCCGTCACCCTCCTTTTTATCGAGCGAAAATCCCCGTTTCCAAACCTCTCAAGAATCGCTTCAAGCAACAAGAGCGCAAGCATCGACTCGCCTACTACCGAAGCCGCTGGAACTGCCGTCGTATCGGCGCGCACATAAGGAGCTGCCGTTTCATTCATTTTGCTCAGGTCAACAGAAGAGATTCCCTTTCTCAACGAAGGAATCGGCTTTACGCTTGCCTCAACGACGATCTGCTCGCCATTCGATATTCCACCCTCAATACCACCGGCATTGTTTGACTTCCTCACGATCATGCCTTTCTCAACGAACAGTTTGTCGTGATACGCACTACCCCTAAGTCTCACGTCCGGATTTCCAATGAAGACTCCTTTGACAGAAGGAATCGCCATAAAGTACTCGCCGATCCTCGAATCAAGCCTTTCAAAGAGAGTCCCGTATCCTCCGGTTCCCGTCGGAACTCCATCGGCGATAACCACAAATCTCCCGCCGAGTGTATCTCCCGCTTTGATTGAATCCTCTATCTCTTCGACCATTTTTTGAGAAGCTTCCTTGTCGTGGCAGAATACCGGAGACGCATCTCTTCTTGAAATCCAGCCGCTCTCTGAGGGCAGTCCGCAACTTACATTCCCGATAGCTATTACTGAACCGCACAAAGTGATGCCCAATTCATGAAGAATCTGCGATGCAACCGATCCAACAGCCGTTGCAGCTGCTGTCCATCTCGCACTGCTTCTCTCTGCATAAACCGCGAGATCATTCAGTTTGTATCTTGTCCAGGCAGCATAATCTGAATGGCCGGGTCTCGGGATACTTCTCACACTCTTCTCTGCACTGGAAACCTTATTAGGGATCTCAATTAAGAGCGGGGCTCCAGTCGTAACTCCCCTCCACAGACCAGACCTGACTACTGCTTTATCCTGCTCGCGTTCCATCCTTTCCCCCCGACCGTAGCCCGTCTGTCTGCGTAGGAGCTGCTGGTTTATATTATCGATCGAAAGAGAAACACCTGAGGGCAGTTCTTCAATGAGTCCAAAAACCCCGCTACCATGAGAGTCTCCGACAACTGTGAACTTCACTTCATCACTTCCCAAAACGTTTTTTCGAAGCTTTCGCCTGAAGGCACTCCCCAAATTCTGAGGTTCTCCATTGACTGATGAAGTAACATGTGCCTTCCGTCAAGAACAGTTTTCACTTCACAGCGGCGAGAAGACTCGGTCAAGGGCGTCTTCCAGTAGATGAGATCATATACAAGGCTCTTACCGGAAAGCTCTTGAGCAGTGATCCCCGTATCCTCTCCATTCATTCCCAGAGAAGAGGCGTTTACTATGCTCTTGCTCTTTGCTGCAACTTCTCTTATGGCTTCCAAGGGAAAGACGTTGACTTCCAGATTCCCGGATACTTCGAACTCTTCTTTGATTTTCTCTGCCCTTGAAAGTGTTCTATTGACTATTTGTATGTTCTTCACGCCTGCCCTTTTCAAATAGAAAATCACGGCTCTCGCCGCTCCCCCGGCTCCGATAATCATTACCGGCTCCTCTATTGGTCTCCTCTGCAGAGGCTTTCCAAAACCAATCCAGTCGGTGTTGTACCCCCTTCCTTGGAAGATGCAGTTCACTGCAAGGAGCGGAGGTTCTACTTGACTGACTATGTGCGGAACAATTCTCTCTTTGAAGGGAATCGTAACGTTGAACCCATCGAAGTGCTGAATGATCGAGACTATCTTCGTGGAAAACTCATTGGCGTCGATGTCAACTGCTTCGTAGGTTGCATCGATGTTCATGGCCTCGAAAAAACGGCTGTATATGGTTGGTGACATGCTGTGCGAAATTGGATGTCCTATTATGCATAACCTCATCGACAGACCTCCTCGAGCGTCTGGAAGAACCCGGGGAAGGACACACCAACCGCTTCTGTGTTGGTTATCTCTACTCCTTCCTCGCTCAGCAAACCCGCTATTGAAAAAAGCATCGCGATTCTGTGATCCCCATAGGAATCAACCTTGCCTCCCATTATTCTTTGAGGGCCTTCAATGCTAAAACCATCTTCATATTCATGTATCTCTACGCCAATTCTTCTGAAGTTTTGAACGGTAACGGATATCCTGTCCGACTCTTTCTTTCTCAACTCCCCGGCCCCTCTGACAGTCGTTGTGCCCTCTGCAAAAGCTCCTGCAAGCGCTATCAGCGGGAGCTCATCTATCATTGAAGGAATCAAAGCGCTTCCAACTTCCACACCTCTGAGTCGGGAAGGCCTGGCCACGATTGTGCCCACTGGTTCTGGAGAGCTCTCTTCAACCTCCAGCTCGATGTCTGCACCCATACTTATGAGAAGTCTTAGGAATCCAGTCCTCCCTCCATTCAATCCGACATTTCGAATCGTCAGCTTGCCGTTTTCATGAAGAACCGCCAGAGCTATCAGAAAGGCGGCCGAAGAGATGTCCCCGGGTATGGAAAATCGAACCGGTAGAAGCTCGCTCCTTTCCACTTCAACCCTCTTCTCACTCACACTTATTCTGGCGCCCATGGATTGAAGCAACCTCTCTGTGTGATCTCTGCTGCAGTGAGGCTCCGTAACAGTTGTGGCTCCTTCTGCTTGAATGCCTGCCAGCAAGATCGCGCTCTTTACCTGAGCACTTGCCACTGAAAGAGAATGATCGCACCCATTCAGTTCTCCGCCGGCTATGCACATTGGAAGAAGCGAATCTTCTTGCCTCGCCGATATCCTTGCCCCCATCTCTTTCAGCGGGGCGATAACTCTCCTCATGGGTCTCGCCGATAGGGATTCATCGCCGAAAAGGATGTGAGTTCCTCTCTTGCCCGCAAGAACTCCGGCCATCAGTCTTGCAGTAGTTCCGGAATTCCCACAATAAAGCGGCTCAGACGACTCTTTCCACGATGCCTGAGATATTTCAAGTCTGTCGAAATCTCCGTTGAAACCTCCTCCAAGTTCGCTGATAATCCTGAAAGTCCTTAGAGTATCCTCGCTTTCAAGCAGGTTATGGACGACACTTACGCCACTGCACATCGAACACATCATTAGTGCCCTATGGGAGATTGATTTATCAGGAGGCACAGCTATTTCGCCGGCAACTTTCTTTGAAGGCAACAATCTCATTTTGTCCTCCCTGCCATTCATGTAAGCAGGAGCTCAGCAGAATCGGCCAGTGCTCCAAGGCTATCCATTAGTTTCTCAAATTCGCCAAAACTTAGGCTTTGCTTGCTGTCGGAAAGAGCCATCTCCGGCCTGGGATGAATTTCAACTTCGATACCGTTAGCCCCGGCCGCCAGAGCAGCTCTTGAAAGTGGTATTATCAAGTCTCTTCTCCCTGCTGCGTGGCTTGGATCAACGATAATCGGAAGTGGAGATTGAAGTTTGATTAGCGGCACGGCAGAAATATCAAGCGTGTTCCTCGTGGCCGTCTCAAAGGTCCTGATTCCCCTTTCACAAAGTATTATCGACATGTTTCCCTTGGAGGCAATATACTCCGCAGAAAGAAGAAGTTCTTCAACCGTATTCATGAAGCCCTTCTTCAGAAGAATAGGCTTTCCCTTTTCGGCAACCTTCTGAATAAGCTGGAAGTTCTGTGAATTTCTTGCCCCAATTTGCAGTATGTCACTCATTTCATAGACGGCCTCAAGTGTCCCTTCGCCAGTTACCTCGGTCACCGTCTTGAGGCCGTACCGATCCGCAGCTTCTCTCAAATATCTCAGACCTACTTCTCCAAGACCTTGAAAAGAGTATGGAGAGGTTCTTGGCTTGAAAGCCCCTCCTCTAATCACTTTCACTCCCATTTCAGAAAGGAAGGCGGCGATCTCTTCTATCATAGGCCTATCCTCGACCGCGCACGGACCGGCCATCACTACGAACTTCCCTCCTCCTATCGAGACATTGCCAATGTCTACAGAGATATCTTCGCTGTGAAACTCCCTGGAAACAAGCTTAAACGGCTTGAGAACTCGAACAACTTGTTCGACGCACTCAAGAGCCTCAAATCGTTCAACTGACATATAACGGTCGTCACCGATGACACCGATCACTACTCTCTCCATCCCCATGGAAACATGACAGCTCAGATTCAGACTCTCTGAAAGAGACTCTACTTGCTTAATCTCCTCTTCACCAGTACCTCTCTTAAGAACGACTACCATTTCACCACCCCGCCTTCCTGTCTGAAAAAGAAAAGGGTCTCCGGATTGGAGACCCTTTCTTTTCTTTCATCCGGAGTAAATGCAAGAAGCACTTACCCGGAGTTATCACTCACAAGCAAATGCTTCTGTTGTTATAATAATAATATGCATTTATCCAGGAAAATCTGAAGTCTATCATCAATTCATCTCCCCGCTATTTATGAAAGGATTCTACACTTTTGTGGCTCACCATGTCAAATCAAAAGAGACAAAAATCGCCCGACAAACTGAATTGATTCTTACGCACTAGTTACAATCTCAGAGAGATACATTCTTGACTTGAAGAAACAGATGCATTTCTCTTCCGATAAGGTGATCATCCAATATAGGTGTATTCTTGCTCGAGTATATACTCTCTGAATCCCAGAGCACGAGAAACTTTCAGCGATCCGTAGTTCAATACGTCATGTCTGTACTGAATCAGTTTCTTATTCACGATTGCCCACTCGCTTGCCCTTGAACCGATTGCCTTTCCCAGGCCAAGCTCTCTGAAATCAGGCATAGTTATTATGCCAATATCTGCAATGCTATCCCATTCAATAATGCTTGAGACCGCCACGATCTCCTCTTCATAAAAGGCTCCAAAAACAACTACGTGGTCGAGCTCGACAAACCCTTCGGCGAGATCCTCCCTTGTACACTGGTTTCTGAACCGATAGAAAGCAGTCCTGTCGCCCTGATTTAGTCTTCTGACAACGAAATCCATTGGTGGGTCGTAAGGAACGTAATTCGAAGGGTTAAGGTACTTGATGGATGTCTTTTTCCAAAGAGAAAAAGACTCGTGAAGCAACTTCGCAAGAGCCAACTTCTCTCTATCCTCTTCTTCAAGAGCAGATTTTACAACTGTTTCGAGCTCGGGGTCATAAAGAATTACCGTTCGCTTTTCAAAACTCAGATGACTGAGCTCGCCCTTCCCTTTCTTGGCCTCATCTGCCATGAGAAACCGCTCTTTCGAGACAAATCTATCGACCGGGAGCTGAAGGCGTTTTGCCCATGCTTCCTCTATTGCCTTCTTAAGATCTTCCTCTCTCAATTCCCTTTCCTCCATTTCTTTCATGATCTTCTCAGGGGTAGAAGTACCTCGTATAAAAAAACCGACCTAAGTCGGTTTCTTTTCTTTCAAATAGGGAGTACCATAATTAGACCAAATGCTATTTCAACGAGAAGAGTAATCAGATTAGTGAACGTCAAAGACTTATCCACAAATATGGACATTATACGCGTTGCGGCGATAAACAGATAAACAATCCCCAGAAAAAGGAATGAAATCTGCGCACCCAAGAGAACTATCGGAGCAACCCCAAGCCCTATAAACGTGCCCCCCATGATAGCCTTCACTTCCGTTTTTCCTCTGGCATTACCGGCCGAAAACTCGGCCAGCTTGGCGTAGGATTCCGGTTTCAACACTATATATACACCGGTGACTGCCGTAAGAACAGCAACAACAAAACGAATGATAGTGAACAATATCTCGATCGCCCCCTAGATTATAGATATATTCTAGCAATCAAAACCATAATTAAGTATTACCTGAGTATAAAGAGCACCCTGAGAAATATGATGAGATACACAAGGTTGCTCCATATGGGTGTCAGAATGAAAATCGCGATTCCAAAAAGCGGGATGAATACGCTGAAACATAGATCTTTCTGTAGTAATGCATATCAAGGCTCTCCAGGACCTCATTGCGAATCAGACCGGTGTTTTTCATCAGATAATGCCATTGAACAAGTGCGATAATCTCAAGAATCGGGATTTTCAGATGAAACAGCAGCTCTGCAAACTCAAATTCACCATAATCCCCAAGAAGTGCGGTAGTGAAAGGTACTGTTGTAACGAAGAAGAGACTGAGTAAGTTCAACCAAAGATGCCGGTAATCAGTCTTCTTCAAAATATCTGTCCTTCCAACTGTGGAGATCCAGATCGATCCGATCACGAAAAAGGAGATGAAGTAACTCAGAAAGTCGTAGTTCTTGCTCAATACGTGCCTTACTGAGCGCCCTGATCTGCAATCTTATCCTTTACCGGGACCCCGAGAGAAAGCACGAGAACAGTCATTGCGATGGCAAACACACCATTCGTAAGTGCCTCCAGTCTATTCACACGTATTTCAGGATCGGGAACTTCACCTTTCGAGTTCTTTCGAGGTTAGTAGGCAATGCCAACTCTCTTCTGAGTGTATTCGGACGTGAACAATTGCTTGTAAGCAAACTCGGCAACGTCCTGAATCGAAATCTTCTCTCCGTTTTCTGGAAGGAAGTCGGCCGAAACTCTGTAACTCTGGTTGCCTTCTGAAAAGGACATAAATGGCGGGCACACAACGACCCAATCAAGCTCCGAAGCCTTGAGAATTTCGAACGCATCCATGAATTCTCTTGAAGATTTCTTGAGATATTGCGGATAGTTGGGGGAATCAAGCCTGAGTTCTCTCGGCGATAGCTGAAGAATACCCGAATTCGCGATCGTAACGAGCTTACTCACTTCGGTATCCCTGGCGGCATTCACTATGTTTCTCATAGCGACTGCCAGAGTATCGTTCACGCTTCCCGAATTATCCGGGCCTAAAGCGCTGACAATCGCATCTTGCCCTCTTATTGCATCTCTCACGCTCTGGCTATTGAAGACATCGCCCTGGAAAATCCTGAGGTTTTCCTTTCTAACAGTCAATTTCGAGACGTTGCCAACAAATATTGTGACTATGTGATTATCGTTCAAGGCCCTATCAAGTATGACCCTCCCTACTCTTCCGGTGCCACCAAAGATAATTATCTTCAAGGCGGTTTACCCCCTTTCACCGTTCTATATCACAATAATATAGTCTCTCACGCCTAAATCCAAATCAAGATAGTGATTTCATACTAGATCACATGAAACCAGACTCCATATCGACAAGTTGTCGGATGAATGTCCCATCTCAATTATACATCTACCTGAATCGGCCTCGTTTTCTGCATTACTGTCTTGTTCGAACTATTCTATTACTGGCTTAAGATCGACGCCAGCACTGGATTCGGTTATAATCTACTTACAAAAACTCTTACGGAGGTATTTACTTTGAGACTTGTTGTCGCGGGACGCTATCTGACATTTGCCGGGATACTCGGGCTAGTCGTTCTCACACTGTTCCTTGCAGGATCCTCCGGCTTCGAGAGCACAACCCTGTATGCCAGAGACTCGGGTGAAAGCTTTGCCAAGTTCATTATTCAACCTGGCCAGCAACTGAGAGTGAGACTGAACATAAAAGTGTTGAAGAACAATAACGTGTATCTCTTACTGGAAAAAGGCGAAGAGGAAATCCAGCGGTTTGCAGAAGACTGGCAAAAGACAAGAAATGAAATGACCTTCGAAGAAGAAGGGGAGTACTCTCTCAAAGTTGTCTTCGAAGATCCCTCTGCAGACAGACGTCTTGCTGAAGTAGAAGTCTACTGGTTAATCGCCGAATGATTCTTCTGTCAAGTAGGATCACCGAGGAGTCAAACATGAGTGAAGCTGATGCAATTGCTCTTAGCAAGAACGGGCCTCTAACTACGAAGAGGATGATTTCTGATCTCAAGCATCTCGGAGTAAGGAAAGGAATGGTACTGCTAGTTCACTCTTCACTAAGCAGTCTAGGCTGGGTGTGCGGAGGAGCCATTACAGTGATTAGGGCGCTTGAAGCAGTACTTGATGAGGAAGGAACACTAGTAATGCCTGCTCATTCGGGAGATCTCAGCGAGCCCTCAAACTGGTCGAATCCTCCTGTTCCGGCGACCTGGTTTGACACGATCAGAAGAACAATGCCTCCCTTCAACAGAGCGGAGACTCCGACAAGAGGGATGGGAGTCATTTCAGAGACTTTCAGAAAGATGAAAGGTGTTGTGAGAAGCGACCATCCTCAGGTCTCATTTGCCGCCAGGGGAAAGAAGGTCTCTTACATTGTAGATAGCCACGAACTGGAGTTCGGCATGGGTGAAGGATCGCCCCTTGCCAGACTATACGACCTGAATGCTCACATACTGCTTTTGGGTGTCGGTCATTCGAACAACAGTTCATTGCATCTGGCAGAATACCGGGCCGACTTTCCCTCCAGAAAGAAGTGCAAAGATGGAGCCCCGATTATGGAAAACGGAAGGAGAGTCTGGAAAGAGTTCAACGATTTCGACCTTGATTCAGACGACTTTTATATCATAGGAAGCGACTTCGAGAGAGATTTCCCCTCAAAGGTAAACAAGGGAATGATCGGGTACGCCGAATCAACTCTTCTCCCTCAAGTAGAACTGGTTGATTTCGCGGTTGAATGGATGACAAAGAACAGAAAGTAAGACTACAGACTATTTCGAAAGAAAGACCGATCTGCCCCAATTTGAGGAATAGTTTATAATGTAGAAGATATGTGGAAGGAGGAGTAATATGACCAAACTCGTACTTGTAAGACACGGAGAAAGCACCTGGAACAAAGAGAACCGCTTCACTGGCTGGACCGATGTTGACCTTTCCGAAAAGGGCCGTGAGGAAGCGAAGAAAGCTGGCGAGATATTGAAAGCCGAAGGATACGACTTCGATCTAGCATACACTTCCGTTCTTAAGAGAGCGATAAGAACGTTATGGTACATAATGGATGAGATGGATCTCATGTGGATTCCGGTGATTAGGGACTGGAGACTTAACGAGAGGCACTACGGCGCCCTTCAGGGTTTGAACAAAGCCGAAACCGCAGCCAAGCATGGCGAAGAACAGGTGAAGATCTGGAGGAGAAGCTACGACATCAGGCCGCCTGCACTTGAAGAGAGCGATGAAAGATTCCCGGGACATGACCCCAAGTACAAGACTCTCTCGGATGACGAGCTCCCCAGAACGGAGTGCCTCAAAGACACGGTGGCGCGATTCCTGCCACTATGGAAGAATGAGATATCCTCGGAGATAAAGTCTGGAAAGAAAGTGCTGATTGTAGCCCACGGAAACAGCCTTCGGGCATTGGTCAAATATCTGGACAATATTCCCGACGACGAGATCGTAGGATTGAACATTCCGACTGGAATACCTCTAGTTTACGAACTTAATGACGATCTAAAACCAATAAAGCATTATTATCTGGGTGATCCGGAAGAAATCGCAAAGGCACAGCAGGCAGTTGCGAATCAGGGGAAAGCAAAGTAACATCACTCAACATAAAAAGAAGCTACCCTCTGGGTAGCTTCTTCTATTTGTACTGTTTCTTATTCCTTTCTCAAGTTCATTAGAGCGTTTTCAGCTGCGAGAGTCAACGGATAGGTAGTAGGGGCGGCAGTAAGCAGTGGATGGGAACCGATCTGCATCGTGAGGAAATCGTTCACGGTTATTCCTTTCTGTAGACCGAGACCGATAATATTGACCATCTCTCCAACACTCTTTCCGCCCGCCATCTGCGCGCCAAGAAGAATTCCGCTCTCCTTGGAGAAGATCATCTTGACGAAAATTTCCGACTTGTCGGGAAGCGAACCGGGATGTCTATCTATTCCCTTTGCAACGCCAACCACGTAATCAAAGTTCTCCATCTTTGCCGTATACTCCGTGAGTCCCGCGGCGGCGACCGTTAAATCGGCCACTGAAGTAGAGAACACTCCAAGATTTCCGTGATTTTCCCTAACCATCTTGAGGCTGAAAAGGTTTGAACCTGCAACTCTCGCTTCAAAAGCCGCGGTAGATGCCAGCATTAATCTACTTGGTTTTCTGGTGAAGAAGCACTTGTGTTCGACGCAGTCACCGGCGGCAAAGACATCGTCAACACTGGTTCTCATGTATTCATCGGCCCATATTCCACCGGTTATACCCCTGTGAACGCGGATATTTTCCAGAAGCTTCACGTTCGGTCTGTAACCTATTGCAAGTATCACCATATCTGCTTCGATCTCTTCGCCGTTGTCAAGTAGAACTCCGGATACCTTGTCTTCTCCTTTTATCTCACAGACCTTCATCCCGGTGCGTAGCTTCATGCCTTTCTTCTCGAGTCTTTCACTTACCATGGCTCCAAATTCCCTGTCAAAGGCTGCCATGAGTATCTGGTCAACGGCCTCGACAAGGTAGACTTCCTTGCCATCGGAGAGGATCTCGTCCGAAACTTCCACTCCTATGAAACCTCCACCAACGACTACGACTTGCTTCGCCGATTTTGCAGCAGCATATACAGTCTTCAGATACTCTTTATCCTTGGCTATAGTAAATACACCTGAAAGCTCACTGCCCTTTATTGGAGGTAATATGGGCTGCGAACCCGTGGCAATAACCAATTTCTCATATTCGATAGACTCCCCACCGGAGAGATTGACCTTCTTGGAATCAGTACTGATTTCCACGACTTCATCAAAAATGAAATCGATTCCCAGATCCTGCGCACCTTTTATCGGCATGGTATTGGCCTCTACAGTCGGAAGAGTATGGAATATGTATGGAATTCCACATGGGACGACTCCTTCCCTTTCCTTTCTAATTACCACTACACTCTTGTCAGGATATGTCTTCTTTGCCGTTGTCGCCGTGACTATACCGGCGGGACCTCCTCCCACTATTACTATGTCTTTTTTCATGTAACACCTCCAAATAGAATAAGATATATGCTCAAAACATATATTATATTACCACACTTTACGTACTAGAATGGAGCGGCGGGAGGGCAAAAAATGAGTCTTACCGAAAGAGTCATGGAACTTGGCAAAAGGCTGTTTATAATTGAGGACGCGGATGGTGCTGGCCCACTGAGCTTTAATTCATCCCCAGGGCTGTACATACACATACCATTTTGCCCGGAGTTTTGCAGCTTTTGCCCCTACAACAAAATCAAATACGACTCTAAACTGACAAACAAATACCTAACGACTTTGAAGCGCGAATCCGATCTCCAAAAAATCGCACAATTCAGTTCGATATACATAGGAGGCGGAACACCTTCCTATGACCTGAACCTTCTAAAGGGAGTCGTCTCTCATTTCAGGGAAATGGCGAATGGCGAAATCGCTCTTGAAATCCACCCGGCAGATGTTTCCATTAAGAGGCTTGAAGAAATAAGAGAGACTGGTGTTAACTTCGTCAGTCTGGGGATACAATCCTTCGACGATTTCACTTTGAACTCTATGGGGCGAAGGAGACAGGATTCCAGCGTTTCGCATAATTCGATAGCCGAGACTACTTCGGCGGGCTTTGACTTTGTAGACGTAGACTTGATCTTCGATTACCAACTTGACCGGGGAAGAATCGTTGAGGATCTTGAGACGGCTATTTCTTACGGCCCGGAACAGGTATCAGTCTATCCAATGATGCGTTTTGCAGACACGGCCTACAAAAACACTAAGAACGATCCCGAGAAGGAACTCGAGATACTGGAAGAGCTGGAAAACGTCGCTCTCACAAATGGTTATGTTAGAGATTCTCTCTGGACCTTC
The DNA here is from genome assembly GCF_003351125.1 of Mesotoga sp. Brook.08.YT.4.2.5.2. Classification (NCBI taxonomy): domain Bacteria; kingdom Thermotogati; phylum Thermotogota; class Thermotogae; order Kosmotogales; family Kosmotogaceae; genus Mesotoga; species Mesotoga sp. Brook.08.YT.4.2.5.2. The sequence continues at coordinate 26,547 of NZ_JPGZ01000034.1, read as the reverse complement.
AAAAAGAGGGGAGAAAAGAGAAAGTACAGCTCTGTTTCACGTGAGTTCTTTATGGGAATTGGCACGAGCGCCTCTTCCTTCAACGGAAAGGATTTTCGAACTAATACCTTTTCTCTCGATGAATACTTCTCCTTTGTCGATTCCGGGAAGCTTCCGGTCAGTAAGACGATCAAAATGAATAAGTTTTCGGCGATTCTCTATTACTCTTTCTGGGCGCTTTACGGTGGCCACCTCGATCTCGGCAGTGTTGAAGAACACTTTGGAAGACTTCCATTGAGGATGAGATTTCTCCTTTACTCGACAATAACAAGAGGGTATCTCAAAAGAGAGAGTGACATCATCAAACCAACCAGATTGGGCACAAGGGAACTCCACATCATCGAAGAGTGGCTGACCTACAGTTTTATTGATCAAATATGGGCCGATTTGAGAAGCAGAGCGAGAGATCACTCTGTTTCAGGCGAATCAGTACTGTAAAAGCTTTTGGGATCTTCGAAGGAAAATCTGCCTGCCTTCCCGGCCGCGACCTCTCTGAGAAAAGTGTGGGCTCCTCTGGTTGTGTCGAGCGCTCCCTGTTTGGCAAGATAGTTTCTTCTTCTGCAGAACTTCTCGACAAACTCTTCTCCATTGGCGAATTTCTCACCAAGGTAATCCTCAAGGGAAACCTTACCGTATCTTTCGACAATTAAGGAAAGCACCATTTCGAAAGCATCAAGCGGATCAAACTTCTCGTACGGTAGGGAACCTACCGCTAGAAGTTTCGTCGTTACTTGCAGAGAGCGAAGCTCAGAGTATAGAATTCCCGGCGTGTCGAGAACGGAAATGCTTTTAGAGACATTTATCCATTGTACTCCACGCGTTATCCCCGGTCTATTTCCTACAGCCAGTGATTTCTTGCCTTTGAGTCTGTTGATAAAGGTAGACTTTCCAACGTTTGGCATTCCGACGACCATGAACCTCTTCTCGTAGAACCTGCTTTTTAATAGAGGTACGATTTCTCTGATTATGAAATTCCTGGCGTCTGTTGATCTCAGTGAAGCTTCTACAACTCCGCTTCCCTGTGCTCTGAAATGCTCTTTCCACATGGAAGTGATCTCAGTATCGGCCAGGTCAGACTTGTTCAGAACGACAATACGCTGTTTGTTCTGAAACAACCGTTCTGCTTCATAGGCCCTGCTCGTGAGAGGAATCCTAGCATCAAGCAGCTCGACAACTCCGTCTACGGACTTCATGTAATTCTGGATCTGTCTTTTCGCTTTCTGGATATGGCCCGGATAATACATATGATTACCTCCAGCGTGGATTATATCACGGTTCGACCGACGTTCTTCAGTTGATATAATGTATATGTACTATATGCTAACAAGAACACCAAATGGAGGAGAAGACATTGAAGACAAACAAAGCTTTTGTAGTGAAGATCTCTGTCTCTGGCGAAGTTGCACATCCACTAAGGAGAAGCCCTTTCAGACTTGAAGTCGATGGGACTCCAAGACTTTTCCCGGGTACGGGAGGCATTACCTATAATTTTGCTCTTGGAGACAGTGCTTTCAAGATGGTTGGCGACCATGTTGAGCCGGATGTCTCGACAAAGAACTCCGAAGCTGACAAGAACTCAGCATATGTCGGTTATTCCTGTATCGGAAATTCGGCCACTTTAATCAGCGGAGACGCAAAGGGGGAGAAGGGAATAGTCATAGGCAAGCATGGCGGCATAAATCATGTCTTGATTCACTTCAAAGAAGACATAAAGAAGAGGATGGCGATCGGAGACAAGATACAGGTTGTCGGATTCGGTCAGGGATTAGTGCTTGAAGATTATCCCTCAATCAGGGTATACAATATCGATCCTGAGCTTTTAGACAGGATACCAGTTGGAGAAGGAGATGGGAAGATCTACTTCCCAGTAAGGGCAATAGTACCCGGTTATCTCATGGGTTCCGGCTCAGGATCGGGAGATCCTTCCGGTGGCGACTACGACATCATCACAAATGACAGGGCACTCATAAAGAAAGTCGGTCTCGACAGGCTTAGAATAGGTGATTTCGTAGCCCTCGAAAATCACAACGATTCTTTCGGACTTGGAGGTTATATGGAGGGCTCCGTTACTATCGGAGTAGTTGTGCACGGAGACTGTATAATTACCGGTCACGGCCCCGGTGTAACGGTAGTAATGGCGGACGGCAAGGGCATAATAATCCCCGAAATAAGCGACAAATCCAATCTGATTGACTTCATCTAGATTTCTGGCGGAAACTTGCTGATTAGCCGGCAGGAGGAGAAAGATGAACAGACTTGAACCGGGAGTATGGGTGACAAGCAAAGAGCTTTTTTCCCCCGAATCACTGAGCAGAATGATCGATCGGCTCGATCGGATAAACGCAGGTAGAGCTTACATTCAGGTTGTTGGTCGAGGTAACTCTTATTACTCTTCAGCATTGCTTCCGCCTGCAGAGGAATTGGTGCAGCCGTTCGATGCTCTTAGGAAGGCTATTACCGAAGCTTCGGGAAAGACTTTTCACATTTCGGCCTGGATGAATGTCAACCTGGTTTGGGGTTTCGAAAGGCGAAGACCTTTATCGGCAGTACACATAGTGAACAGACATCCTGAATGGATTACCGTTGACGAAAACGGCACTTCAATGCTCGACTATCCGTCCAGCAACCTCGAAGAAGTCTTCGGCCCTTACGTCGATCCTGGTGTAGCAGGCGTGAGAGAGTTCACAGAGGAGATTGCTTCGGAAATCTCAAATTACGATATAGAAGAGGTCCATCTTGATTTCATAAGGTACCCCTTCAGGAGTTTTGGATTCAACCCGATTGCATTGGCCGAGTATAGAGATTGGCTGAACGAAGAAGGCTTGTCGAATGGCATGGATAGCTTCGATCGCTTCAGAATCGACGCGGTGACAAGACAGGTCTCGATGATCTCCGAAACAGTTCGAAGCAAGGGCAAAAAACTATCCTGCGCAGTCTATGATGATTATTCGGAGAGAGCCGTACATGAGCGTCTTCAACCCTGGCTTGAGTGGCTGGAAAACGGCCTTATTGATGCGGCAGTTGTCATGGCATATGGCAAAGAGCCGGAGGAAGTAATCTCAAGAGTGAAAAACATCCGCAGTCTTCACGGCTCCCTGAACGATATCAGAATCGGACTGGGTGCATTCAACTATGCCTCCAGATGGGATGAGTTTATAGAACTCATAAAGCAAGTAAGGGAACTCGAACCGGACGAAGTAACTCTGTTTGCACTGAGTTCAGTCGACGATGAACTATGCGGAAGACTTCGGGCACTCCAGGAAGAAGTGAGGTGATGAAGATGCGCAAGGCATTAATAGTTGTTGATGTTCAGAACGACTTTTACGAAACAGGTTCACTTCCAGTGAGCGGCGCAAGCCAGATAAACGAAGCGATAAACAGAGCTATGAGAGACTCTGTGTATAAGGCGATAGTTGCGGGGCAGGACTGGCACCCCTCCAATCATATGAGCTTTGCGGTCAACCATGGGAAAGAGCCCTTTACACCATTCGATAATAAAAAAGGAATTGGCCCCGTTTTGTGGCCCGTCCATTGCCAGCAGGGAACCCACGGGGCGGCATTTCACACCAACATTGAGACCAACCGGTTTGACTACATAATCAGAAAGGGAACCCATCCCCATGTTGACAGCTACTCGATCTTCAGAGAAAACGACGGAACGGAACTGGGAACAGATGGGCTACTAAGAGCACTCGGAATTGAAGAGCTTGATATCTGCGGACTAGCTCTGGACTACTGCCTCAAATACACCGTTCACGATGCTCTCCTGGCCGGCTTCAAGATAAACGTAATAATAAATGGAACAAAAGGTGTAGAAACAAACATAGGCGATGTTCAGAGAACTATAGAGGAATTCAGAAGAGCGGGAGTAGAACTGATTGAGAGATGATTTGGCCCGTCGTTGGGGGTCGGAGGTCGGGGGTTGGTCAGGAGCAAAGAACAAGAGCTTGACCAGTCCTCAAGAACAAAATTACGCCCTCGGATCAGAACGAACCTATTCTGTCATCCTGAAGCGCTCCTGTTCAGGATCTGGGCTTGGGTCTCAGCGAAGGACGGGTCCATGATCTGGGACGAAGGACTAAGGACGACTCTTCACAGCGTTCAGCGGCTCTTTTTTTTTGCTTCCTGCGCAGCAGCATCACTTCCCGACGTAGTCGGCCTCGCCTCCTGCCGAAGGCAGGCTTGCGTCCACCGATATTCTTCGGCGCTTAGCGTTTCCAGACGTTTCTCCGGGCATTGCGTCCTGGCGCCGATCCAGTCTCCGAAAAGCATTGGACAGAGGCTTGTAGATGCTAGTATTTGTAAGTGACGAAAAGGAAATGAGAGTATGGCAGGAGTCACGGTAAGCTAAGGTTCTACAACATCGTCATGGGTTTTCTGCATCTGGTTCAAGGAATCGTAATGCATATTATCAGCAACGACTCAGCTCTAACAATAACCAGAAACTATCTGGCATTTGACAGGGAGATTATGCGCCTCGTTCCGGCCACGGAAAACTTCCTTGATTTGAGAATGGGGCCTTTCATCGCCAGTTTTCTGTTCATGTCTGCAATAGCCCACTTCACCGTCTCCGCTTTCGGGTTCAAATGGTATTAGAGGAATCTTGCAAAGGGCATCAACTATGCCGAGATGGTATGAGTATTCTTTTAGCTCCTCGGTAATGATCTTTGCAATAGCCATGTTCTCGGGAATGCTGGATATCGTGAGCCTTATGCTTCTCTTCACCGTGAACGCCCTTATGAACCTCTTCGAACTCATGATGGAACTTCACAATCAGACAACAGAGAAAACAAATTGGACGGCCTTCATATATGGTTGTATAGCCGGAGCGGTAACATGTTTGGCTGTATTCATATACTTGTTTACTTCGCTGGGAAAGGCGAATGTAGAATTCCCCTCTTGCGTGTACGCCGTTCTCATAACATTCCTTGTCTTCTTCAACAGCTTTGCGATAAATATGTTTCTGCAATACAAGAAGATCGGACCCTGGAAGAATTATCTCTTTGGCGAGACGGTATATGTTCTGCTAAGTCTAGTTGCGAAGAGCGTTTTGGCCTGGCAGGTTTTCGCTGGGACTCTTCGGCCGGTTTGATTACCTTGAACAAAGAAAGGCACCACGCGTTTAAACAAACCCTCTCTTTCAGTGAAAGAGGAGTTGGGACTCTGTTATTCGCTTAAGAGTCGGGATTTACGCTGTATTGTTTTCGCGACTATGAAAGTCTGCAAAGGAAACGGGAAGCGTTGCAGAGACTCACTTACATCACAATCACCGCTCCTCATTTCAATGGAGAGCGGGGGTATCTTAGCTGCTGTTGCGGAGGACACTTAATCGATCTTGAATTCCATAGGTCATCTTCAAAATGGAGGATCGTTCTAACCCATGTAAGCTTCTTCTCAAACCTTCAAAATCACTTCGACAAATGAACTTATAATCATTCCAAATAGTCTTATATCCGATTTATATTGTCTAGAATAAAGTGGAGGTATGTATGAAGCAGTTCCTTTCAACTATAATGATATTCTCATTGTTAGGAGTGTTTGCCATGGCCAATAGTGAAAAACCTGCGATCGATATCGATGTTCCCTCAACCCTTGAGAAAGCAACATTTGGCCTTGGGTGTTTCTGGGGCTCCGAGGCTGCCTTTGGAGGAACAAGAGGAATCTACAAAACTAGCGTCGGATACGCCGGCGGTACAAAAGAGAACCCAAGCTATTTTTCGCTGGGCGACCATACGGAGGTTGTTCAGATCGAGTTTGACCCGTCAGAGATCACTTACGAGGCCTTGCTGGAGGTTTTCTGGAGCTCACATAACGCCTACATAGACTACAAGAGACAGTACATGTCAATTATTCTCTATCATAATGCCAATCAAAGGGACGTGGCCGAGGAGTTCATTGCTTTAAAGGAAAGCGAACGTGATATGAAGTCAGCTACAGAGATATCTCAAATCGTAGAGTTCTACGGGGCAGAAGACTACCATTTGAAGTTCTATCTTCAGCGAGACCGGGGACTGCTCAACGATCTACTTGGGTTCTACGGAGACATATTCGAGTTGGATAGTTCAACTGCGGCAGCGAGACTTAACTCTCTTCTAGCAGGCAAAGGCGATAGGGATCTTATGAGGGCCGAGTACATCAGCTATGGTCTGCAAGAAGGGAATCTGCAGAAGGTCTCGATAATGCTAGAGTAGGGCTGCCATTCAGATCGCGAGCTTCGCAAAAGACAAAACAGAAATCGGAGGTGTGTATGTCTTCTAGAAGAAATCATAAAGTCATTACAGTTATAATGCTCGTTCTCGTGTTCTTACCCGCAAATGCTCTGCTAGGAGCGTCTGAAAAAGAGTTGGCGATTCCGGTCATTGTAAACAAGGTCAGTTACGAACAACGTCTCAAGATCGACCTGGATGAGAATACAAGCACCGGCTACACATGGCACTACTATTCATCAAAGGCCAACGCGTTTTCGCTGTTTTCGAAAGAAGTTTCCGTTGACCAATCTGAAAACGCCGTCCAAGGAGGCGATTCGACAGTAACCTGATTATTCAGTCCCAAATCCTTAGGCAGCTTTGCAATAATTTTCAAACTATACAGAGAATGGGAAGGCGAAGAAGAAGCTGCCGAAATAAGGGTGTTCAATGTAGAAGTGGATGACAAAACTTTAAGTGAGTGTATCCCCGATTATGTAAAAATCATTGGCAGTTCTTCGGGTTCCGTAAGCCCGGGTGATCTATTCTCATTTACCGTTGAGGAAGATTCCTCTGCCAGATTCTTATGGAGCATACAGAGCAATGGCTAAATACTGAGACTCATAGCTAACAGGTACATCGATCCTTCGAAGAGCCAATCCTCTCCGGGTGACATTTCAAACTTTACAGTGACAGGCATTGAGACCGGGAAGCGTTCATTCGATTTCGAAGCCCTAAAAAGAGGAGTTTCTGTAATAGAATTCGGATTCTCTATCCAGGTTGAAAGCGATGGAAATAGCTCGATACTGTACGCAAGCGTCGCTGTTGAATAGCGCTGAAAGATCGGGAAATCTTTTCGGCAATCCGCGATTACCTCAATGCGGGGAGATAAATCAGAGAAAACCAAATGCTTGAGTGAATAGTCTCCTTTCCAGGAAGCGGGAAATGAGGCGATACCTCCTGATATACTAAGTGCAGAGAATCACTTCTGCCCGTACGAGAAAGGAGGGGTATTTTGTTGTGTTTGAAAAACTGATGAATGAAAAGGTCATGACAGTAATAAGGGGTCTTACGCTCAATCAATCGAGGAAGTTGTGTGAAATGCTTCTGGAAAACGGTTTGACAGTTCTGGAAGTCAGTTTCTCCGACGAATCTTCTTCAGAGATACTGCATGAACTCAAGAGGGAATTCTATGAGAAGCTCGTGATCGGGGCCGGTACTATATACGATGAGACTGCTTATTCGAGAGCACTTCGCTCAAATGCCGATTTCGTTCTCAGCCCTGGATTTAGCGAGGAAATCGCGAAGTTGTCGGCAAGGGACGGGATTAGTTACATACCCGGAGTCTACACTTCTACAGACGTACAGAAGGCACTGAACAACGGATTCAGCTTCCTGAAACTCTTCCCCGGCGGTTCTGAAGGACTGCATTTGCTCAAAGCATACAGGGGTCCGTTTCCCACTGTCAAGTTCATGCCTTTTGGCGGAGTAACGGCCGAAAACGCTAACGAATACATGAAAGCAGGAGCCGTTGCGCTCGGAATTGGTTCCTACATAGCAAACAGGAATCTCTTTGATGAAGGAAAAGAAGGGGAGGTTCTTGAAAGGATCCTGAAAATTCGGAGAGCCGTAAATGCCAGCAGTTGATATAGCGATCGACATAGGGGGTACCAAAACCCTCGTTTCGGTTTTCGGCGATAGCGAACAGGAAGCTTGTGAAACGGAAGAGTTTCCCACCAGACCGGCCGAAGGAATTGACAGTTTCTTCGAGCGACTTAGTGACATCTGTCTCCGCATGAAAGGAAATAGAAATATCAACCGCTGGGGGCTTTGCACGGCAGGTGTCGTCAGTCCCGAAAAGGGCAATTTGATCTGGTCGCCGAACCTCGGGTGGAAAGACGTGGAGCTCTTCAGAAGAGCTTCCTCCTTTCTCGATATCAAAGGCGTGGTCGAAAACGACTGCAATGCGGCGGCTTTTGGAGAATGGACATTCAGAAAGGATATTGAATCGCTCATCTACGTCACCGTCAGTACGGGAATAGGCATGGGAATAGTTGCCCGGGGGAAAATCTTACGGGGAGCAAACAACGCAGCGGGGGAAGTCGGTCACACAATAGTGAAACCGGATGGTCCAACTTGCACATGTGGTCGCCGCGGTTGCCTGCAAGCAATTTCAGGCGGCAGAGGCCTTGAGAACAGAGCGCATGACTCGCTTGGGATTGAGATCTCTACAAAAGAGATAATTGATCGCGCACAGTTGAACGAACCGCTCTTCAAAGAAATGATAACCGAAGCCTCTGAAACGCTTGGACGATTCCTCTGCAATCTCATAGATTCTCTCGATCCTTCTGTACTTGTAATCGGAGGAAGTCTCGGGAAAAACCAGTACTATTTCGACAGAATACTCAAGGTTATTGAAGAGAATCGCTACAGAATTCCAGGAAAAAAGGTAAAGGTCGAGCTTTCCTCTGTGAAACCCAATCCAAACATAATTGGAATACTCTCTCTGTCAAGGAGAACACACAAAGACTGACCTCTTCTACTTAAGCTCTTTCTACGACTCTATGTTACCACTTTGCTTTTCAATCAAGGACGACCCATAGTATAATGAAAAAGAACGCAAACGTTTGCGAAAGGTTGCGATTTTCATTGATTAAGAAGATAACGATAAAGGACATAGCAAATGAATTGAACATATCTCCATCGTCTGTGTCGCGTGCTTTATCAGATGGACCTGGAGTTAGCCCTTCACTCAAGGAAGCGATTCTGAACGCGGCAGAAAGGCTGAATTATATTCCGAACTCGTCTGCAAAATCATTGAAGACAATGAAGACTCAAACTATAGGACTAATAGTATCGGATATCAGGAATCCGTTCTTTCTGGATTTCATGAGCGGAATCGAGACCGTTCTCTTTCCCAGAGGCTACAAATTTATCGTCTGCGACATCGGCGAGGATTTCGAGAAAGAGAGAGTCTACATCAAATGGCTCCTCGAACATGGTGTAGAGGGGATACTTTCCTCGCCCTGTCAAGGAGAAGACGGAAGGAACAACTCAAAACTCTACAGAGAGGCAGTCAGGAGAAACATTCCTGTCGTCTTCTACGACAGAATTCTCGAGGGAGTGGAGAGAATCAGTTCGGTAACTCTCGATAACCGACAGGCGATACTTCAGGGAGTGTTGCATCTAAAGGAAAACGGTCACAGCAAGCTCGGAATAGTCCTTCACAAAAAGGGAATCTATACAATAGAAGAGAGACGCATGGCCTTTTTGGATGCTTGCAAGATGCTGGACATTGAGATAAACAAAGACTGGATTATCGAAAATGCTGTGGACGCGGAGAGGGCTTCGCTGTCACTGGAATCTGTTCTGAAATCGGGCAAGAGACCGGATGCGATCATATCCACAAACCAGTTTCTAAATGAGGTCATAGTTGCAACCGTGAGGCGGATGGGCCTGAAAATCCCAGATGACCTGTCGATTGTAGGCTTCGATGACCATTCCATGAACGAACTAATCGATCCTCCCTTGACGACGATCAGACAGCCGGTTCTCGACATCGGAAGGATTGCCGCCACGATACTGCTGAGCGAAATAGACGGAACAAGAGGTGAGAAATCGAAAGTTGTGCTGAAGGCGGAACTGCTTCAAAGAAAATCTGTGTCAAAGCTCATATAGATAAGCTCGAAGAAAACATTGAAAAGAGGAGGAATGCTCAATGAAAAAGAGAAAGGTTGGAGTGATCACTTTTTCCGACGGGCGCGATTTTGTTCACAACGATCTGATCGAAATGAACAAGGGGTTTCAAGACAGGTTGGTTAAGGCCCTTGAAGCAACGGGTGAAGTGGAAGTTGTCACAGCCTCCGATATAGTCTGGAAGCCTTCGCTCGCGAAGAAGGCCGGCAAGGAACTGATGAAGGCCGAGGTTGAGGCCACGATATTTAACTACGCCATCTGGTGCTGGCCGCATCTTTCCGTGATGGCCTCGCTTTATGCACCAGGTCCTTTCCTCACCTATGGACAGATCAACCCGGCGTATCCGGGAATGGTCGGGCAGCTGGCGGCCGCCGGCGCACTGGAACAGGTCGGAATAATGCCGGAAAGGGTGTGGGGAAACCCCGAAGATTCAGATGTAATCGAGAGAGTCATGCACTTTTTGAGAGCTGCGTCGGCAGCGGCAAGACTTAAGGGCGAGAGGTATGGTATGTTCGGCGGCCGCCCGATGGGAATGTACACCGCCACCGCGAACGGTGATCAGTGGCTGAAGGAGTTCGGCGTCGATGTCGAGCAGATTGACCAGTATGAGCTCGTAGTAAGAGCGGAGAAAGTGCCGAAAGACGTCACGAAAAAGGCAAGAGAATGGCTGGAAAGACTGGCGACAGTTAAGTATGACGGGAAACAGCTTACTCCCGAAAAACTCGAAAAACAGATTGCACTCTACGAAGCTGCTTTAAGCATTATCGAGGAGTACGAACTTGACTTTGTGGGCTTCAAAGGTCAGCCCGAAATGACAAACAACTACGCAACTATGGATATTGTAGAGGCCTTCCTCAACGATCCGTACGACTGGCACGGTTCAAAGGAGACAATCGTTGCGGCCACCGAAACGGATATGGATGGAGCTCTGACAATGGAGATCTTCAAGCATATTGCTCAGACTCCTGTTCTATTTGCAGACGTGAGACATTACTTTGAAGAAGAAAACCTGCTAGATCTCTGTAACTCGGGCACTCACGCGACTTATTTTGCAGGAAAATCGATGAATCCCGAAGTTAATCTCAAAAACGTAGAATTGTATCCAGAGGACTTCTACTTCCCTGCCGGAGGAGCAGCCGTAAAGCACTTCGCGGCACCTGGGCGAGTTACCCTTGCCAGGCTTGCAAGACAGAACGGCGAGTACATCATGACAATAGTACCGGGAGAGTTCGTTAAGCTCTCTGAAGCCGAAGAAAAGAAGCTGTCGGAGAAGGTCCAGATCGAATGGCCGCATGCCTATGTGAAGCTGGATACGGACATGGAAACCTTCCTGAGATACTACCCGTGCAACCACACTCACGGTGTCTACGGCGATTTTGTAGAGGAACTGGTACAGTTCTGTGATATAAAGGGTATTGATTACCAGATTCTTGCAGAGTAAACTGCATTTCAAGACATATAGTTTCTTAAGAAAGGAGCCTGATAATGTTATACATTGACGGTATTTGTGAAAAGAGCGTTGAGCTCGTTAAGCAACCTGTTTTTGCAGGAATAACAACTAACCCGACTATCCTGAAACGCGACAGACCCGGATGGGGCCTAATGGACGCAATGAAGTTTCTCTCGAAGGTCCCGGGAGAGCGTCACTTTGTTCAAGGCAGCATATCATCGACAAACTGGATACAGAAAGTGAAGGAGTTCATCAAGAAGAGTGATTTCGACCCCGAATTCTTCACCGTAAAGCTTCCTTGGGACCCGGAAAAGGCGTCGTCATTTGTTCCTGAGCTTGACGAGATTGGTGTCGGTGTTTGTGCAACGGCAGTTTACACGGTAGAGCAGTATTATGCCGCGCTCAGCATGGAAGTCGAGTATGTGGCCGTGTACTTCGACAGAATGAAGAAGGCTGGAATCGATCCGGAGGAGAGGATCACCGAAATGCTTGAGATCGGAGACTGGCACTCAAATGCCCCTCGAATAATAGCGGCAAGCATTAAGGATATAGATAGCGCAAACAAGCTTCTTTCTCTCGGGGTCCACGATCTCACTCTCCCAATAGAAATTGCGAAAGAATACATAAAGGGAAGCTTTCCTGCAGATGATCTCGATAGATTCGAGGGAGACTTCAAGTTATGAAGGATTGGCCTAAGCCGGTTCTGTGCTCTGGAGAGATCCTCTTCGATTTCATCTCTAGAGAACCGATGAAGGGCCTGGAAGGCACCACCCTGTTCGAGAAGAAACCGGGTGGCGCCCCTTTCAACATCTCTGCCGGCCTTCATAGGCTTGGAGTTCCTATGGAATTTCTTGCGAAGATCGGGATGGATGAATTTGGTAACGCACTACTCGAGTATTTGAAGTCTCTCGGAATGTCCACGGGCTACATCGTACGAGAAAGAGGCACAAAGACTCCGATAGCATTTGCTGCGCTGGATGGCGAAGGCAAACCTGAATTTCGCTTCTACTGGGACCACGCCGCCCATTTATCGCTCAAATCAGAAGAAATAAGAGAGATCGACCCTCTGAACTTTTCTCTTTTCCATTTTGGCGCGATAGTTCTCCTTGAAGAACCGTCGGCATCCACTTATATGGAACTGTTTGAAAGGTTCAGTTCAGGAGGAGTCAAGACTTCATTCGACCCCAACATTCGAAGAAGCGCAATAGAAGAACACGATTCATTCAGGGCCATAGTCAAAGAAATCATCTCCAGAGTCGATATTCTCAAGCTCAGCGACGACGACCTGCTATATATATGTGACAGCGACAGTCTGGATAAGGCCCTATCCCGACTGGAAGTCAGACCGGACACGCTCGTCTTCCTTACCCTAGGCAGCAGGGGATCTATTGTTTATCGCGGAAGGACTTCTGTAAGGAGAGAGGGGTTCAAAGTAAGAGTGGCCGAGACCACCGGTTGTGGAGATTCATTCATGGCCGCAGTAATCTCGAGGCTCTACAATATGGACCATGAAGAACTGCATAATCTTACCGAAGAAGCTCTGGGAAGCATTCTGACTTTTGCCAACGCAGAGGCTGCGATCGTCGCAACAAGATATGGAGGAGCAAGCTCGATGCCAACCGAAAGCGAAGTGAACCAGTTCCTTATGGAACGGGGTGTAGATCGTTGATCGGATTCCTCGCTATAGACATCGGTGCCTCCAGCGGCAAGGCCTTCGTCGGAAAGTACGATCGAAACAGGCTGGTTCTGGAAGAAGTACATCGCTTTTCAAACGAGCCAATTCATGTTGCCGGTTCGACTCACTGGAACCTCATTTCGCTTTACAGGAATGTAGTGGACAGCATTAAGGCCGCTTCAGTTCTGGGAATTGAGATTCGCAGCGTAGGAATCGACACCTGGGGAGTGGATTTCGGGCTGATCGACAGTTCCGGCTCGATTCAAGGTGACCCTAGACACTACAGGGACATGTTCAAGGACGATTCCATGGATTACGCAATAAAGAAGGCCGGCAAGCGATGGATCTTCGACAGAGCTCCAACTCAGTTTCAGCCGTTCAACACTCTCTATCAGCTTATATCTCTCAAACGAAAAAACAGCCGTCACCTGAAGAAGGCAGATACCCTTCTCCCGATGCCCTCACTGCTTACCTACTTCCTTACAGGGGAGAAGCTGACAGAGTTCACTTTCGCCACTACTACACAACTCTTCGACCCCGATCGGCATGACTGGAGCGAAGAGCTGATGAGATTCTTCGATCTACCCGAGATAATGACTCCTATTGTTGATCCTGGCGAAATCGCCGGAGAACTGCTTCCCTCAATCTCGAAAGAGCTCGATATAAAGGGCATGAAGGTCATTCTCCCCGCAAGCCACGACACGGCATCGGCCGTTTCGTCCATGGATCTTTCAGATGATTCGATGTTCGTCAGCGCCGGAACCTGGTGCCTGGAAGGGGTGTTGATCGACAAACCTTCCAGAGATGAAGATGTTATTGAAAACAACCTTGCCAACGAGGGCTGCTACGGAAGGAAGTACCGCCTGCTCAAGAATCTGACCGGTCTCTGGTTGGTTCAGGAACTACTCAGAGAGTGGAGAAAATCGGACCCTAATCTCGATCACTATGCATTGACCGAGATGGCGCAGACCGCCAGAAGCTATGAGAGAAAGATCGATGTCGAATCCAAAGCCTTCAAGAAACCAAAAAACATGGAGAAGGCTATACTCTCCGAAACCAAGACTCTCGGGATCTCTTTGCAAAACAGGGGGGAGATCGTGAGAGCCGCGATCGAAGGAATCGCTTACCAGACGGAGCAGACGAGAAAACAATTGCAGTCAATAACCGGCCGGTCAATACGGAATATCAGAATGGTAGGCGGCGGCATTCGCAACAGACTTCTCTGTCAGCTGGTGTCAGACTACACAGGGCTTCCGGTAGTTGCAGGACCGGCAGAAGGGACTGCCACAGGTAACATCATAGTGCAGATGCTGGGCCTTGGAGAACTAAGTGACCTATCGCAGGCTCACGATCTTATTCAACGCTCATTCAACTTTCAAGAATACACTCCAAAAATGCGAGACTTCATCTAAAGAAACTCTTGACTTTGGCGACGTACTGTCTTGCCTTCTCCTCTATCTCTTCCGGAGTCCCCTTAGTCAGATCGGATCCTATACCAACAGCGGCGGTGCCTGCCTTAAACCATTTGTCGATATTGTCTAGACTGACCCCTCCGGACACTACGCAGAGAGCGTCGGGGAACGGTCCTTTCAGAGACTTAACGAAAGATGGGGAAAGGACGTCGCCGGGAAAGACTTTAACCATAGAACAGCCGAGCCCTGTGGCCTTGACATACTCAGTAGGCGTCATTATCCCCGGAAGGTAAAGCGTCTCGAGAGCCCTTGACTGTATTGCAAGCTCTTCGGACAAGTGGGGACTTACCACGTATTTTGCGCCGCTCTTAACCGCTATGTTAAACTGTTCGTCAGTGATAACCGTTCCAGCTCCAACGTAAGCCCCCTTTATCTCTTCAGAGAGAATCGATATAGCCTTCGGTGCGTCTGGAACCGTGAATGTAATCTCAAGGATCTTTATGCCACCTTTAAAGCAGCTCCTTCCTATCTCTACACATCTATCGACACTATCGCTTCTTATAACAGCCATTATCTTCTCTTGCAGAATGATATTCTTCACTCCAACCCTCCATTCATAGTGTTCAAAGAACGATTCTTCCAAAAGACTTGAGAACAGTTAGCGCCCTCAACGTAATTATAGCAACCCATTCATCCCATGACTTGGCCATTTCTCCGTCATAGAAGCTCTTGGACCAGGCGGGCTTGACTTTGCCATGCGTCTGAAACTCCCTGATATAGTACTCGATATTTTCTTCAATCAGATTCTGATCGATGCAGAAAAACTCGTCAGGGGAGGACACGAAGTCAAGAGGTTTGGCCACATACTCCGTCCTCCATTCTTCTTCATCCTTGCTCACAAGAGAACATACGGCTTCAGACAGCTTTGGCATGAGCTTGGCAGCCGTTTCTTCTTCAAGCTGTCTATAGAGTCTCACAAAACAGAAAACTTCGTGAAAGGAACCGAACTCGTCTTTGCTTTCAAGATACTCGATCGCCTTTAGGATGAGCATGTCTGTATCTAGACTTGTGTACTCCCTGTATCTGTGCAGATACCCAATTAATTCAGCGGTCGGGTTTCCCCAATTCGCATCAATCGCGCACATTCCCTTTTCTTCGTCGTACTCCCACCACGGAGCGTGCGGATGGTCGTTGACGGCTTTCGGAACTGCAAACCATCCCTTCCGTTCGGGAACATATGTGTTGTCAAGGTATTCAATTGACTTTGAGATAATCCCCTTTGCGAGAGGTACCTCATCGAAATCTCGCAAATATTGAAGTGCTATACTTGTCGCCATTGGAGATGAAGCTGGTAGTCTGAAATCCGGTTCTATTCCGTTTCCAAAACCTCCATCCAAATTTTGATAACCGGCGATTTCCTCGACAACATCATTTGCCGGGCCATCCATGAAATGGTAAGCAAAGAGCCTTCTTTCCAATTCTCTTCCACTCTCGAGAATAAAGTACTGGGCTCTTCTCAAAGGTTCCTTTTCAAGATAGAGCATCTCGAATACCCCCTTTATGTCCTCATCATTGCCGACTGTGAACTCCCAAAACTTTCACGATCTCGAAGCTTGCTCCCAAAGGGCTGACCAAAACAGATTTCTTCTCCAGAGAAATGGTGACTGCTTGTGGTCGACCAAATTGCCGAATCACTGATTAATATCAAAACGTCGAGCTTTCAATGCCTTCTCTTGATGACAGATCACCGCCAAAGTGAGTGTCGGATGCAATCGCTGCACCTGCCCAAGCTAAAGGCTCTAGACGGGCCGCCCGGTTTGAAAACAAGAAAGCCACGGTTGTAGTCGCACCCAATCTCACTTCTTGCTGACCGTGTCCTCATCTCACTCATTCTCCGTGCTCTCTATACATTCGCCGGAGGATCCTAACTCTCTCTGCATTATCCCTCTCATATCCGCGCAAGAGTGGCGGGTCACCAATCTGTCAGTCGGCTATGATCAATCAAGTCAACCAAGTTCACCTCTTCAAAAACCACTCGGCGAGATTCTCGTACAGCTCTCCTCTCCCTGGAACGGGACCTTCAAGCTCACTGTTCCAGAACACATAAGAAAGACTGTGGGCCAGAATCAACACCGGAACATCATTTGTCCAGATCCTGTACGCGCCCAGATAATAAGGAGTCCGACTTGCCCAATCAGGTTCTATAGCGGCTCTTCTCAAAATCCTAAAAATCTGCTGGTTCAGATAACCGACTTCCCATCCCGTACTCAAATCATGTTCGTATTCATTGGTCCAGGGAGCAATTTCAGGGTACTCGAAAGCCTGAACTCGAAGGTAGGCCAGCTCGTAATCCGCGCCGTTGATGTCGCGAAGAAGGGTGCCCCAATCAAGCTTTTCGACTTCAAGCTTCACCCCTATTCTATCCCAGCTTCTTCTTAGTTCCTCAAGCAATCTCGTCTCAACTCCATGATAGACTTTAATCTTCAAAGTAATGCCATTAGGATAGCCAGAATTTGCAAGAAGACTCTTCGCCCTTTCCGGATCGTATGGGAGATCCACTATCTGAGCCTCCAGTGTCTTGAAGAGTGCTGTCCTTGGATCGATAGGAATGAACGTCTTCATGGAATTCGGAATAGCTTCGAGAAGCGATTCATAGTTTAGAGACATCTTCATGGCCTGTCTTACCGCCTTCTCCGCAAGCAATTCGTTCCTGTGGTTTATCAAAACAACATGATAAGTACCGTCCGGAAAGCTTCCCGAAGTGAAGGTTTCTGATGAAGATAGCCTTATAAGTGCTTCGTTCTCCTCAGGTTCGTTGAAAAGCAGATGGAGCTCACCCCTTTCGAACATATCGATCCTGTCTGAAGGTTCCGCCACCTCGACAAGCCTAATCTCATCAAGGAGACTCTTTTCAGGCCAATTATCGAAAACGAGAGGGAACAGGTCGTCGGCATGTCCTCCGTGCCAGTTCGGATTCCTCTTGAGAACAATGTTGCCCTTCACACTCTTCTGATCAAGAAGAAACGGACCCGAAGATGCTTCTAGAGGAGGCTTGTCCATCTCATGACTTGTCTTGAGGTTTTCGGGCGCAATTCCTAGCTTGTCTTGATAAACATGTTTTGCAAGAATCCCCGTCCTCAGGGAGTTTATGAATTCAGGATATGCCGAAGTGAAACTGAAAACCGCCGATTTGCTGTCTATTATCGTCAGCCCTTCATATCTAGGATCGTTAAGTGTTTGAAATAACGGAGAACTATCGGTATTGCGCCACGCTCTAACCGAATACTCTATGTCTGCAGTGGTTATAGGAGTGCCGTCATACCAGAAAATGTCTCTCCTCAACTCGATAAACAGTCGCGTGTTCGAGTCTCTCCATTCGAACTTCTCTACGAGAGAGGGGCTCAACTCGTCACCGCTTGCCAATCTGAATAGCGGATCCTGAATCGCAAACGTTACCCAAAAATCCCCTTCTGAAAGCTCAAACCCAGGCAAGAAGCTGAAAGTAGTATCCACAGGGAGGTATATCGTACCCCCGGCAACCTCAGCGTAAGTAAACTCATCACCTGTCTCTCTTACTTTCAGAACCGCTGTGAAAGAACTTGAAACGAACACGAGTATGAGAATAGCCAGAATAAGTCTCCTCACCGCAACCTCCAGAAACTTGTGTATTACCTCCATTATATTAGATGAAGAGAATTCAGTTTTGTTCGGAACAGGCAGGGGCTTCTGAAGAACGTGCCAGCAGTTGACGTTGGGGAAAGAACCTTGAAAAATAGTTGGTGGTGGATTGTTCGTTGTTGGTAAGAGTACAAATAGCCAAAGAGAGACTCCAGAGCAAGTATCTATTCTTAGTTCCAGAGCGAGTACCTGTTCTTCGTTCTTGGTTAAGGTCAAAAAACTAGAGCTGAAATGAGCATTACATAATGGGATCTGCTCTTCGTTCTCGATTGCGAACAACACTATTAACTCCAGCTTTCTCGCGCTCTCTAATCATCTCATGGTTCTTAACCAAGAACCTGGGCGCGCAGCTCGGAACGATGAACCACTCTTTAAATCCTCGCTTGAGCACTCAACCTGGATCTAATCTCATCCGTCTCGTTCTCTCTCATCGTCTCGTGGTTTTTAACTACGACGATTTCGGAGGACGGTGGACCGTTGACGGACGACGGATCCTTGTCTTCCCAGCGATCAGCGACTCTTTTTTTGCTTCCTGCGAAGCGGCATCACTTTCCCGGACGTTTCTCCGGGCATCACTTCCTCGCGCCAGCGAGCCTCACTTCCGGCGATGCTCTTCGCCGCATCACTTCCCCGGATTTTCTTTCGGGCATCACTTCCTGCCGAAGGCAGCCTTGCGTCCTGGCGTGATCTTCGCCAGCCTTGCGTCCCCGGACGCTTTTCCGGGCATTGCGACCTGGGCCGTTCTTGCCCAGCCTTGCGTCTAATGTTTAATTCCAGCATCACTTCCTCGCGCCAGCGAGCCTCACTTTCGGCGATGCTCTTCGCCGCATTACTTCCCCGGATGTTCTTTCGGGCCTCACTTCCTGCCGAAGGCAGCCTTGCGTCCTGGCGTGGTCTTCGCCAGCCTTGCGTCCCCAGATGCTTTTCTGGGCAATGGCTCTTCCCAGCGTTCAGCGAATATCGGCTCTTCGGACGGCAGTTCGTTGACAGTGAACCTAAACCAGAAGGTTTCTGCAGTTTTTGTTTTTGACGATGAATAGTGTATATTCTACTTGTAGGACATCCTACATCATAAGAGAGGCGGTGTAGATGAAGGATATCGATCTTAACCATCATATTCATACTTCTCTTTCGGGAAAGATCCATAGCGAAATGAGAAACCTCATACTGAGCGGAGAGCTGAAGGCTGGCGAGAAGCTTCCTTCTGAACCTGACCTGGCAAGAAAGCTCGGTGTGAGCAGAAACTCTCTAAGGGAGGCGATTGGTCTTCTTCAGAAGGAGGGGCTTCTCCTCAAAAGGCACGGGGTCGGCACTTTTGTTACAGACAGATACCCGATCATCAAGGGTGGTATAGAAAGGCTTTCAAGCATAGCAAGTTTCATTGAATCTCAAGGCCATTCTGCAAGAAGCGAGGTCATACAGTTCGAAGAGTGTGTGTGCGATGGAAGGGCCGGCGAGCTCCTTGAACTGGAGGAAGGGAGCATAGTATATCTTCTTGAGACTGTGAAGTACGCTTCCGAGATCCCGGTTGCTGTTTGTGTTGACGTAATCCCGAGATCATTCGTTTCTCAAATAGATCCGGAGAGAATTCAGGGTTCCGTCTTTGAGGGTCTTGGAAAACACTATAATATCGACATAAGATATGCGGAGTGTGATCTCATTCCTTTCAAGTCCGACGAAGGATTGTCAAGAAAGCTGAGGATCGACGTAGGCACTTCGGTGCTCTTGCTTGAGCAAATTCATTACGACGTTCAAGATAGAAAGGTTCTGTACTCGAAGAGTTATTTGCCATCAGGAACGTTCACTTTCAAGCTCATCAGAAGACGTTAATACATTAGCTCAACAGGAGGTATGGCGAAATGAGGAAGCTCGTACTTGCAATCGTTCTCTTACTGGGTGTCGTTCTTTCGGCTACTTCGCTCGAAGTTCTGTGGATGGGATGGCCGCAAGATCAGGTTATGCAGGTGATCAACGAGTTCAAAGCCGAGAATCCGGGAATCGATGTGGACATTCAGCTCGTTCCTTTTGGCCAGCTGTTTCAGACAATTGAAGTCCGTTTGGCCGCCGGAGACGGTACTCCCGACGTTTACATCGTAGACGGACCCAATACCGCTTCTTACGCGGCAAGAGGTTATCTTCTCCCTCTCGACGAGCACTTTTCCGAAGAAGAGATGGCAGCCTGGTTCGATGCCTCCATAGAAGAGGGCAGTTATCATGGAACATTCTACTCCGTACCTTACGGAACTTCTTCCGCAGGTCTCTTCTATAACAAGGCCATCTTTGAAGAATATGGTATCCCCTTTCCTCCGGAGAGTCTTGAAGAGAGGCTGACGTGGGAAGAGGTTGCTGAAATTGCCAAGCAGCTTACGAAGGACACGAACGGAGACGGCATAACAGATATCTGGGGCCTGGTAATTGAGCAGATAGACAGACCCTATCTTATCTTCCCTATGGTTCAGTCTCTCGGTGCATCAGTACTCTCTGACGATGGTTTTGTCTCACAGGGATACATCACTTCAGATGCTTTTGTGGAAGGCTCGACGTTCTACTGGAAGCTGTTTAATGAATGGAAGGTAAGCCCTCAAGGTCTAAGTGACTCGGCTATCTCACGAGAGTATTTCGGAACCGGAAGAGCAGCAATGATGCTGGGGAATGAGTGGAACATAAGAAGAATGCTCCAATATCCCGATCTAGATTACGGACTCTCCCCCTTCCCATACTTCGATGGCGGAGTTGCGGTAACTCCTACGGGCAGCTGGCATGTCGGAATCAACTCTAAGACGAAGAAGCTCGATGCCGCCCTTGCTTTCACGAAGTTCATAACTGGTAAAGACGCCGTGATTACATGGCACAATCTAAACGGAATAGCGCCTGCTAGATCCGATGTTTACGAAGCACTCCCCCAGGTATTCGACAACCCCATGTGGCAGCTGTTTATTACTGAGATGGAGACAACGGCAGTTCCGAGGCCGCGAACACCGGGTTATTCTCAGTATGAGCTCATGCTCAGAGAGGCATTCAACTCAATTCATTATGGTGCCGATCCGAGAAGCACGCTTGAGGAAGTCGCGGCAAGAATAGATAGAGAGCTTAGAAGATACAGATAATCGATTTTGGGATCGTACTTGACCTTAGGGTATTTCGGATGGTGTGCTGATGTTTCGAAACAATAAAGTGGCGTGGCTTTTCGTTCTCCCCGCGCTCGCGTTCTTAGTCGTTTTCAAAATCTGGCCTATTGGCGTTTCAGTTATTGAGAGCCTCACCACGACTAGTTTCACAGGGGTAAAGTCATTCGTGGGATTCGAAAACTACGAATATCTCTTCAAGTACGATCCCGTTTTTTGGAAATCGTTTTCCGTTACCCTAATCTACTCGATAGTTGTCAACCCGCTGATCGTGCTGACATCGTTATTAATGGCACTGCTTCTTAACTCAAGCCATTTCTTCACCAAGTTTTTCAGAACAGTTTTCTTCTTACCTGCGGCGATTTCATTCGCGGTCGTTTCGGTGATCTGGATGGTTATGCTTGATCCCTACAACGGACTGGCCAACAGCTTCTTAACCATGTTTGGCTTCAAACCCCAGCCCTTCTTCGCCTCTCCGAATCAGGCTCTTTGGGGGCTTGTCCTGCTGAACGTATGGAGAAGTTCCGGTTACTGGATGATGTACTTTCTTGCTGGACTGCAGAACATTCCGGAGACATTGTACGAAGCGGCTGACATCGACGGAGCTTCTACATTCAGGAAGACGTTCAGGATAACTCTCCCATTGCTAACGAGAACCATATCGTTCGTTCTCGTTGCAAATACCGCTTTCAACTTCCTGAGCTTCGCGCCGGTATATATAATAACCAAGGGTGGCCCCATGGGTTCGACCAACCTTCTCATGTACGAATCCTACAAGAGCGCCTTCGTCAATCTCGACATGGGAAGAGCCTCGGCCATTACCACGATCTTGCTTGGTATTATCCTTCTATTCAGTTTTTTCGAGCTGCGATTCACCAGGGCTCGATTCGAGTATTGAGGTGGAATCATGAAGAAAAGAAGTCCGTGGAAAACTCTAGTTCTATTCGCCATTCTAGGCATAATAAGCCTCTTCTTCCTGATCCCGCTTATATGGGTAATCGCATCTGCGTTGAGGCCAGCCAGCCCACTCTATGAATATGCAAACCCCCTCACCTGGAGAACTTTCGTTCCTAGTAATCCTACGTTAGAGAACTTTGTTCACATATTCGTAAACCTGAACTTTGGCAGGGCCCTTATGAACAGTCTTCTCGTCTCAGTCTCAACGATTCTCCTAACAATTCTTGTGGCCTCAATGGCAGGATTCGCGCTCGCTAAATTCGAGTTCAGGGGCAAGGCGGCCCTTTTCACAATAGTCCTGATAACCTTCATGGTTCCCTTCGAATCGATTGTCATACCCCTCTATATCCTCATTAAGCAGCTGCGGATAGACAACACTTACTGGGCCCTGATCCTTCCCGGTGTCGCCAACGGCCTCGCCATCTTCCTGTTCAGGCAGTTCTTCTCCGAAGTGCCTTCAGAGATAATGGAAGCGGCAAGGATTGACGGTGCCTCCTGGTTCAGGATCTACTGGAAGATAGCTATTCCATTGAGCGTACCGGCAATAGTGACCGTGATTGTTATGGTATTCATGTTCCAGTGGAACTCATTGTTCTGGCCTCTTGTAGCAACCCATTCAAGCAGATTCGAAGTTGTGCAGGTAGCCATAGCGGCACACAGATCAACAGAAAACACCAGCTGGGCGAACTTATTCAGCTCGGCCATCGCCGGAAGCCTTCCGCCGGTCATTCTCTTCCTCTTCCTCCAGAAGTATTTCGTTCGGGGGATAAGCGGAACTGGATTGAAAGGATGATTATATGGACACTTCAAAAAAGGCAAAGAATCACTTGCAGATTTCTGCCAGCTCTCTCCCGGAGACAGCTCTTCTACCGGGCGATCCGGCTAGAGTCTATGAGATAGGAGAGTACTTGAGCGATGTCGAAGAGGTTGGAAACAACAGGGATTACATAACGATTACCGGCAAATACAAGGAACTGCCGATCACAGTATGTTCAAGCGGAATCGGAGGCCCTTCGACTGAGATCGCCGTAGTTGAACTCAACAAACTTGGAGTGAATACGATAATTCGCGTTGGAACCTCCGGAGGATTGGCGCCTGATGTGAAGCCCGGCGATCTTATGGTTATTTCGAGCTGCATAAGATACTCCGGAACTTCAAACCTCTTCATCCCCGAGAATTTCCCGGCTGTGGCGGATTATCTACTGCTCATGGCACTGGTTTCTGCCTGCGATGATTCCGGTGTAAACTACCACGTAGGCATGGGGCTTTCACTGGATTCCTTCTATGCAACGAAGCCCGCTCTTCTGAGAGAAAATTTCCCATCTATGATATACGGAAAGCTGGAAGAATGGATCGCCGCCGGTGCTCTTCAGCTCGATATGGAAGCGGCGACTTTATACGTTCTTTCTTCTCTCCTGAAGATCAAGGCCGTGACTATCTGCACTGCCGGATCGAACATACCGAAAGGGGAGAGGCCGGACCCGCCTCCTTCAAATGAGAATGCGATTAGGGCAGCATGCGAGGGGGCTTTGAAGTACAACAACTGGCACGAAATCTCAATCAGGCTGGGAAAGGACTTCACTCTCCCCCCGATTGCCGATCAGGGGTGAAGAACTGTGAGTGAGAGACTGACAGGAAAAACGGCACTGATTTTCGGGGCCGGGAGAGTCGGAGGCTCGGCCGCCAGAGCCTTTGTAAACGAGGGCGCGAAGGTCATTATACTGGATAGAGACGAAGATAAGCTTGAAACGCTTAAGGAAGAGCTCGAGCAAACGAAAAGAGGATTCTGCTCGACGATATGCGCAAACATAGACAATCAAAAAGATGTGGACGAGATCTCCAATCTGATTGAAGAGAATACATGGAAGGTAGACATTCTTCTTAACTGCCCCGCTTACATATTCAGGGCGCCTTTTCTAAACCACCCAATTGATGAGATTGATCGACAGTGGCATATAAACGTGAGGATAGTGTTCATGGTAAGTCAGGCAGTAGCAAAGATGATGGCAAATAACGGTGGTGGAAAGATTATCAATCTGGCCTCGGTCGGAGGGCTCTTTCCAGAGAGGGAACACGCTGGCCACTGCGCTGCCAAGGCGGGAATAATAGCTATTTCGAGGGTGATGGCCCTTGAACTCGCTTCACTGAACATTCAAGTGAACGTAATTGCACCCGGCCCAACTGAGACCATTCCTTTTTCGTCACCTTTCTATTCACAGCATCCAGAAGTTTTGAAAAGAATTGAAGAAAGAACCCCTGCCGGAAGAATAGGACATCCCGAAGACCACACCGGCCTCATGGTATTTCTTGCATCGGAGGAATCAAACTGGATAACTGGCCAGGTTATACTTTCAGACGGAGGACTGGGTTTAGTTTAGAGTTGGAAGGATTTGACAAATCAAAACGCCCCGGATCGATTCCGGGGCATCTTTATCTTAATCTGAAAGACCTAGAAGTGTTGAAGCACAAATGGCGTAGTCTTTGGAAGATCTTGACCACTGTAGCTGTTCGTCGCCTTCACTCTGCCGAACTCGATCATCTCCCTGAAATCACTCTTTCCACCAACAACAGAGGATAAGGTCGCAATATCACATTCGAGATCATAAGAATCGGAACGAGAGAAGCAGAGCTCACCATCCTTCATACACATTTCGAAGACACCGTTGTTCCACGAAGCCTGTTTATCACTTATCTTTATGCCGACCCGCATGTCTGGTGCGTCTATCTTCAGACCATTTAGCAACTCCAGATCGACGATCCGGATCATGGTTCTCAAAATTATATTCATCTCCGAGGGCCTATCGTTTAGATATGGCCAGAGAACAAAATCCGGAGGAAGATATGCGTGAACATGACCTATCTGAAGAGAAAGTCCCTTCAAGAAACGGAACATTGCATGTCTGGTGACTATATCATCCGCGAGGAACATCGTAACTACAAACTTCAGCGATCTGTCTTTGTCAAAGTTGTCGTACAGAAAAACATAGCGAAGCATCCCTGTGGTCTTTCCATCTTTCTTGAATTTCACGAATTTCTTCGAAACATCCTCATCGGTTCTAAACTCGAAATCATTCTTCCACATTTCGGCGTCTCTCAGAATCATAGTGTAATGACTGCTTGCATAATCGTTATAGAACTCTCTAATCTCGCTGTCTGCATCTTCCATCTCTTCAATATTCACTCCCTTCGCAATCCAGCTCAGGAACGTTAATCATACCCGGAGAGAATTTAACCCCGAGCATCGAATCAAACTCCTCCCATCCCAGCTTTCTGTAGAAGTTGGCATTGAAAGGGTATAGTAGCGAGACTGCCTGCTTCTTCTCCCTCATAGTCTCCAGTGATCTTTCCATAAGGAACTTGACGGCTCCCTTGCCCCTGTATAGAGGACTTGTGCAGACATTTCCTACTCCCCCCATAGAGATGACCGACTGTCTTAGCCTCATCTTCAAAGAGAAGAGCAAATACTCTGCCGCAAGAATCGACTCGTCGTAAGCCCCAATAGGGTCTCTTAGATCGTCATCGAAGACTTCACTTGCATGTTTCGACGCAGATCTCATCCAGCCGCCAGGAATCCCAAAAGAAAACCTCATAAGATCGAGATAGTCCTTCACACTTTCGATCCTTCTATACTCAAACATCCTCTCACCCTCTCCGGAAGTAGTGTAAAAATAATAGCATATCGCGGGTAGCAGATAGCGGGCTGGAAAGAGCGAATATCAGTTGCAGGATGCAAGTTTAAGAAAAAAAGATCGGGGTCGGGGGTTGCAGGTTAGAGGTTGGAAAGAGCAAGAGAAGCTGGTTCACCGTTGAACGGTTCTCCGAAAAGAGCCGCTTGCCACTTGCTAAGATACGCTGAATGCTGTGAAGAGCCAGGGTCGGGGATGGCAGGTTGGGGGTTGGAAAGAGCGGAATGAGATGCAAGGCTGGCTTCGCCAGGAAGTGAGGCTCGCTGGCGCGAGGAAGTGATGCCCGGAAGGGAATCCGGGGAAGTGATGCTGGCGCTTTCGCACCAGGAGGCAAAAACCAAAGAAAAAGAGCAAGCAAATTAAAGTAATCTGATCAGGACGAACTTACTTTGTCATCCTGAAGAGCTCCTGTTCAGGATCTGGGCTTTGGAGGAACCGGGGTCGGGGATGGCAGGTTGGGGGTTGGAAAGAGCGGAATGAGATGCAAGGCTGGCTTCGCCAGGAAGTGAGGCTCGCTGGCGCGAGGAAGTGATGCCCGGAAGGGCATCCGGGGAAGTGATGCTGGCGCTTTCGCACCAGGAGGCAAAAACCAAAGAAA
The DNA here is from genome assembly GCF_003351125.1 of Mesotoga sp. Brook.08.YT.4.2.5.2. NCBI lineage: Bacteria > Thermotogati > Thermotogota > Thermotogae > Kosmotogales > Kosmotogaceae > Mesotoga > Mesotoga sp. Brook.08.YT.4.2.5.2. The sequence continues at coordinate 46 of NZ_JPGZ01000034.1, read as the reverse complement.
AAGAGCAAGCAAATTAAAGTAATATGATCAGGACGAACTTACTTTG
>NZ_JPGZ01000055.1:0-36006 GCF_003351125.1 Mesotoga sp. Brook.08.YT.4.2.5.2. | reverse complement strand
ACGTGCACACCCTCCGCCACTTTGTGGCCCTCCTCCCTCAAGGGAGGACCTAAGATCATCATCCAAAGAGCTTGATAGGTCTTGAAGCTCTGCTCGGAGAACGGTGAACCGATAACGGACAACCATTTTCTTATTCAACTTGCATCTTGGAACTTGCAACTGATGACCAAGAACCTGGACGCGAAGCGTCAGAACGAGGAACCGCTCTTGTTCCTAAAAATGGAGTCCCGATTTTTCCATGAGTCTTAGAAACATGGCACCTATATGATATCGCTACACATAACTACAAAGCAAGCAAACACAAAGCGACAAGCAATACCACATGGCACCTTATCTCGAAAGTGATTCAAGTATCTACAACGGATTCATGAGACTTTCAGAACTTCTTCCTGCGATTTCTTCCATTTTGCTGTCAAAGCTGAGTTATACAACTTAACACTTCAAAATTCGAAGCATCGTTGAGTAATTTACATCGATATGTTGAAATCGCCGTCTATGAGTTTTCGCGCCTCAATACTGAAGAGTTTCGAGTTGTCTGAGAAGCAGATTTCCCTGCGGAGTGGAGGGATCTATATTCATCGTCGTGACGAACCTGTGACCCTCCAGCATATCTAGATAACCGTAAAATCCGGCCAGCCAGCCGTATGTTATTCCGATCAATCTCCTCGAAAAGCCTTCGCTTTCGATCATCGGCCTACCGGCTATCAACCCGCCGTGACACTTTCTGAAGTGACCACCCGGGGCAAAGGGGGAAAGATCTTTTACGATCCAGAATATCCCGCTTATCCAGTCTCCCGAAAGGAGATCCTCTTTCTCCACGGTCCTGGCCGAATAAGGGGAGATACCAACGTTCATTCCGGCTCTCTCGAGTACTAGGACGGTGTTGTCTTCCGGTTCCGAAGGGCCGCTTTTCGAGGTCTTAATCAATTTAAGCTTTGTTTCTCCCCTCTTGCAAACCAGGAGCGGAACGGTGGAGACGGCCCTTCCGACGCGAACGGTCAACGCTCTCACACCCTCACTCATGGAAGACGTATCTAGCGGCAGGGCAACCGTCTCTCCCTCCAAACCGTCTATTCTGCGCTCGATGGAAAGGCCGTCGGACTCCACGGAGATCGTTTCGCCATGAAGTCTTTTCAAAAGCCTTACCAGAAGCCTAGCCTCCTGGCCCAGCCAGAGCGTGTCGCTCTCAAGAGACGCCACGAAGAGGTCGTTTTCGAGAAGTGCTCCGAGCCTTTCGGGGGGGAATTTGAAGTCTCTATCGAAGGTTAAAAGTCCGTTGCACTCCCAGAAAATATCGCTCGATTCCGTTATCACGAATCCGCGTATCCTGTCGTGAAGCCTTATTTTATCGATCTCCATCCTCAAGTTTTCCAGCTGATTCTCCACCGAGATTTCGAAGAGCTCGTCGTACGAATACTCCCGGGCAATTTCACTAGCCAGAAATCTTTCACCTGCCCCCCCGGGATGGGTCATGGCGACATTTTTAAAGATGTGTGAAAACCAGTGAGGCCAGTCTCTCTTCTCGAGCCATTTCTTCGGAGGCAGAGACCAGTTACCAAACTCCGAAACCAAGAGCGGTTCTTCCTCGAAGTTGTCTCTGTACTCTCGGAGATAGAAGGAGGCCGGGTTGTTCGAGAAAGACTCTATCAGAAAATTCCAGAGCTTTCCGCGGTCTATCGAGCTCGCGTAGAAGTGGTAGTCGTTCAAATCGCTCTTCAGGTGGTAGTTGCCCATGCAGGCTGAGTTGTCGGTGAAGATAATCGAAGGATAATCCTGCTTCAGTTCGTCCAAGACTCTTGCAAGCCAGCCGGCCTGTTCCCGATCGGTTAGATCTATCCCCCACGACTCGTTTATTATCGAATAGACGCACAGAGAAGGATGGTGAAGGTCGCGCTCGATCGCTCCCCGTATAGTTTTGAGGAGTTCCAGCGAGCCGGTGGGAGAAAACTCGTCGAAATAGGGCGAATCCTGCCAGACGAGGAGCCCGATTTCGTCGGCAAGATCCATATAAAGCGGATCGGGTACTTTGACGTGATGTCTCAAAGTGTTGATGCCCATTCTCTTCAGTTTACGGAAGCTCTCGCCCAGGTACTCCCTGGAAGGCACCGTATACAGAGTCTCGGGATAGAAGTCCTGATCCAGTACACCCTTGATGTAGAAATCCCTCCCGTTGAGAAGGAGGCGGCCTGAAGCTGTCTGGAAGTCCTTGAACCCGGTTCTGACGCTCAACCGATCGCGGACGCCCCTCGAGCTGATCTCCAGAACGAGATCGTAGAGGTTCGGCTCTCCGGGCGACCACGGAAAGACTCCGGAAACAGGTAAATCTATTTCATTCGAGACCGCCCTCTTTGAAGAGATGGTGTCTCCTTTTCTATCCAGAAGCGTTAGCACTGCTCCGTCGATCACTGAATCGGTTTTGAAACTCACACGAACCCTTCCTTGAAGGTAGGAAGCCTCTATCTTCAGGTCATGTATGTAGACTTCAGGTCTCTCTTCGATCCATACGCTCTGCCATAAACCGGAGATGTTGGTGTACCAGTTCGGCTCTCCGTTCTGTTTCCCGTGGGGAATCTTTCTATTGTCCAGAACTCCCCCGCCGATTGGATCGAAGACAAGAATCTGGAGCCTGTTGTTGTCTAGAATTAATTGGGTTATCTCGAACTCGAATGGCAGGTATCCCCCGATGTGCTCACCGAGTTTCTCGCCGTTGAGGAAGACTTTGCAGAGATAGTCAACTGCTCCAAAGTGGAGAAAATAGCGCCTGTTGTGCCGCTTCGCAAGCTCGAAGCTCCGTTCGTAGTAAAGGTAGAACTGCTCGCGTGTAACGGCGGGAAAGTACCTTTCAACACAGGCGGGAACGTCGATCGTTCTTCCCGGTTCGACCTCCGCCAGATCTTCTGGCTCGCAGCCGAACATATCGAACCGCCATTTTCCGTCCAGGTTTATTCTTTTTCTTCCGCTTCGCATCTTGGTTTACCTACTTTCATCTATTTGTGAAGAACTCTATCGATTTTACCTCATAGCAGGGAAAGATTCCCGTGCTTTCAGATTCGTTTCAGATCTTCCTCCATAGCTCTTGCCAGTTCGCCTTTTCTTCTCTCGAACTCCCTGCCCGGATTCATTTTAAGCTGTATGAATCCCATGGGTTCAAGATAACACTCCACCGGAGCGGTACCGTACCGGTAGTCCCAGTTGATCAGATCCATTGCCGGGAACCATGTATATCCTCCCAGGTTCAGACCTTCATCCAGGAGATCCTCAAAGAGCTTCCTGGATTCCCTCCACCAGCGTATCTGGTGATCGGGTTCACCGTTGATGCTGGTTTCGGTGAGAAAGATCGGGCCTCCATATCTTCTGTGATAGCTCAAAAGCAATTCTCTCAGATACTCGACGCTCCCGTAGTGCGAATGTGTCTTGAGGTCTTTTCCCGATCTGAAAACTCTGTAAACGCTGAGCTGTGGATAGTAGTTTACTCCGAAGCCATCTATCTCTATTTTTCTGGGTAAGAACCAGTCGAGGTCGGAGTAGGACATCCCGTTTCTCCTGAGGTAGTCGATGAGCGGATGATTGTTGTTGATCAGCCCCTGTACAAGATCGTAGGTGGCATACCTCAATTCGTTCATCAGCGTCACCGTTTCGGCCAGATCGGGATCGTCGCTGAAAAAGAGGCCCGACGCCTCGACGTGCAGCGCAAAGGCCTCCGGCAGTTCGCGCTTGATGGACGAAACCGTTTCTACGATTCCCCTGGCCGTGGCCTTGAGCAGCTTGACAAAGCCATCGTCGCCCTTCAGGTATGGGGGCCATACGGAGAGCTTTCCACAGAATTCTTGCGTTATGAAGGGTTCGTTCATAGGAGTGTAGTATTTGAGGAAATCTTTGTACCTGTTCATAACGGTCAATTCGTATTCGGCCATTAACAGTGGAAAGTCGTTGTTGAGGAAGCCGTTGTCCATCCAGCTGGGGGTACCGTAGTGAATGAAATCGACGATCGGTATCAGACCGATCTCTCTCATGAAGTCGAAGACCCTGTCGGTCCAGGAAAAATCGTACCTGCCTTTTTCGGGGTTGATCGTGTACCAGGGAATTCCGTACCTGATGTATTTGAAGCCCGTGTCGGAGATGCTTCTCAGATCTTCCTTCCAATGAGAGTAGTGCTGAGTCAGTTCGTATTCGTCCAGCGGTCTCGCCGAGATGCTGTCGGTCGCGCTGACGAACGTATCTTCTATGCCCGTTATCCACATGAAATCTCTTCTCACTCAATCACCGCCTGTGTTCTTTTCATTTCTTGAAGATAGGTCCTTCATTCAACTTTATAGATCTTGTAAGCGAAACTACTGTGGTCTATATCCAGCCCTATATTTGTCCGGAGCGGAAATTCGAAATCGAAGAACTCCACCGGCCGCGAATTGGACTCCTCAGAGATGTGCCAGATCTCCATTCTATATTTGCCCTGTTCAAGTCCCTTAAGCTCCAGCGTCGCCATGCCGATCTTCGAAGTCGACATGGCCCAGCCGATCAGTTCTCTCAAATTTTCGTAGTCGTTTCCGCTGCAAGTGTGAACCGTCTTTCCCTCGGAAAGTAGAGAGATCTCCATATCCAGGTTGACTCCCTTGAAATTCAGCCAGTCTATCCCTCCCGAAGCGACGAACCGCGAGATGGAAGAGAGTACCTCGAGAAGGCGATCGGGCATCATGTGCGGAGAAGTGTAGGGCCAGCGTAGACCCGTGCCAGTTCCTCCGCTGGCCAAATGCGACCAGGAAAAGGCCCTGTAGCACTCCGAGTCGAAGCCTGCCGGCTGGGGCCAGCGGTCGATCGGTCCGCTTTCGCTGTCCATGAAGGGAAGGGAGTCGCCGAAGAGATAGTTATGATAGTTTATATTGGCCGAAACGTCTCTTGCAATCGCCATAGGATCCGATGGGTTCTTCACCGTATCGAAGTAGAAGTGGGTGGTGAAAAAATCAATGTAATCGAATCTGTAAAGCTTTCCCGCCAGCGTGCCCGTCAGTCCGGGCCTGGCCGTGGAAACCGTCAGGAGGTGGTTGTCGCCGTACAGTTCCATCTCCAGCTCACGGATAAAGGCCGACATCTCTCCCAGCCACTCACGTGCTTCGTTCCCGATCGTATAATCAGCCTTGTAGAAGATATGACCGTACCAGAGCTCTATCTCGTTGTTCATCTCCCAGGCCAGTATTCTCTCACTGGAACCGTACCTCTCAACCATGAACCTGAACCGCTCTTTCTGCCATTGCCTGACCTGTGGATCGGTCAAAAACTGGCTCAAGGTCTTTATCGGTCCGCCATTCGCCTCATTGTAGGGATTGACGTCCCAGTTCTCGTACATCCAGAAGGGATCCCATGGAATTACGATTAAATATATATCGTACTTTTCGGCCAGTCTGACTATCTCGTCCCACATCTTAATTACGGAATCGTTGTACACTCCGAGCGGCTTTTCCAGGAGAGAGACTCCCGATCTGTCCTGGGCGTATTCGAGCATGATTCTGAGCGTGTTGACGCCGTAGGAAGAAAGCTTCTCGAAGTACTCTTCGGCGGCCGAAACGTTCCCGTAGCTCAACGATATGAGCGAAGGCCACGTAATCGCGTCATTGAATCCTATGGGGATCAAGACCTCTCCGTCGTGCTGGAAGTACTTCCCTCCGGGCGAGACTTTCACAAAGGATGCCATACACATCACCGCGATCAAAAACGTAAAAACACTAAAGTCTTTTTCACAGCATCACCCCTTTACTCCTTCACGGCGCCGCTTATGTCGATGCCTTTGATATAGTACCTTTGCACAAGCAGAAAGATGAGGATCGAAGGCACCGCGATGAAGAGGGCTCCGGCCATGAGCGGACCGTACTGGGTCACGTATTTTCCCTGAAGGGTCGACATTCCAACCGGCATCGTTCTCTTGTTCGGTGAGTAGAGAACCACAAGGGCCCAGAGATAATCGTTCCAGTTGGACATGAAATTCATGACCCAGAGTATGATGATCGACTCCTTAGCCAGGGGAGCGATAACATAGAAGATTCTCTGGCGGATGTTGGCCCCGTCTATTATGGCTGCCTCCTCGATCTCTCTGGGAACGCTGATGAAGAACTGCCTCAACAGGAATATTCCAAAGGTCGAGGCCAGTCCCGGAACGATTATCGCAACCAGGTTGTCAGTCCAGCCAAGAGCGTCTATGGTTGTGTAGTTAGGGAGAAAGTGTATCATGCCGGGCACGGCCATGGAGGCCAGTATAATCTTGAAGTAAGCATCTCTGAACCTGAATTGCATTCTCGCCAGCGCAAAGGCCGCCATCACGCCCACAACGACCGAAAGGCTGGCATAACTGACTGCCGCGAAAAGGCTGTTGATAAACCACTGAAACACGGGTGTATCCTGAGGATGGGCCAGCACTTCTTCGAAGTTGGCTAACGTGAGGTTCGTCGGCAGGAACTTCGGCGGCCATTCAAGAATCTGCGCCTCCGTACGGAAGGCCGTCAAAAAAGTCCAGTAAAGGGGAAAGATGAAGACCAGCGCTATCAGCAGAGCTACTATATTCACCGTTATGCCTCTTCTTTTCATCATCTCTCCTCCTTACTCTTTCGAGTGAAGAGAAAGTACTGGATGAACGTGACTGAAACGATGATCACACCGGTTATAAGCGACATGGCAGTGGCATAGCCCATTCTCGGTCTGGAGGGGTTGAAGGCTTCACCGTAGATATGAAGCATTATCGGGATGGTCGCCCTTCCCGGGCCTCCTCCGGTCATGAGTTGCGGCTGTGCAAAGAGACCGAACCCGGCCAGAACCTGTGTTATGACCACGAACATCATGACCTGTTTCAAACCTGGCAGCGTCACGTTCAAAAACCTTCTGAATGCGTTGGCACCGTCTACTTTTGCCGAGTCGTAAAGCGGTTCCGGTATCTTCGACAGTCCACCCAGAAAAATAACCGTGTTCCACCCTACAGTCCACCAGACGGTCGCGATGATTATCGCTCCCCAGACCCAGGGAAGATCGGTCAACCACGGTATCTTTTCGATTCCGAAGAAGGACAGTAGATAATTCAAAAGACCGGAATGAACGTTCAGTATCCACCTCCACATTACGGCCACAACCGTCACCGAGAGGGCCGTAGGCAAGAAGAAGGCCGTGAGGTGGAAGCTCTTCATCTTCAATTTTCTGTTGTTGAGAATCAGGGCCAGCGCCAGAGAAACGGACACGAGTACCGGTACCGAGTACAAAACGAACTGCACAGTGACCCAGATGGCACTCCAGAAGTACTGCGAACGGTAACCACCGAAGTCGAAAAGTCTGGCGTAGTTGTCCAGACCGACGTATCTGATCATTCCCTGAAAGAGCCCCCACTCGGTAAAACTCATATACAGGCTCTTGAAAAGCGGAAAGATGAAAAAGATCCCAAAAAAAACCGCGTGCGGTAACAGGAGCAAATAAGGAACCGCCTTTTTGGTGTTCAAAGCGACCACCTCTAGAGAGAACGCCTCTCCCGCTTACGGGAAAGGCGTCGGGATAATCAATCCTGCAAAATTTCGTTGCTGATCTTTTCAGCGTCTTTCAAAGCCTGCTCGACGGTCTTCTGACCCAGGATGGCCAGGTTCAGCGCCTCCCATATCGGGCCTGTCGAATCTCCGTACTTGGGGAAGAATGGCGGGAAGACGACGTTCGCGACACCCTTTGCAATGGAACTGTGATATGGAAGTGCCTGGAATTGCTCGCTGTTCTGAACGGATACGTTGACCGGTATCTGCCCGGCGAGAGCCCAATCATAACTGTGGTTGCTTATCCAGCCGATGAACCTGGCGGCGGCCTCAGTTTTCTCCAGATCCTGTTTCCTCTGTTTGTAAATCACCAGCGTATGAGAGCCGGCCCAGTTTGCCGGTCTTTCCGAACCGAACTGCGGCACCGGACCTGCGCCGAATTCTAGCCCCTCTACTTCCATGTAGTTTGTGAGCATCCAGATTCCGTTGAATTCCATTGCGCAGGTTCCTCTCTTGAAAGCGTCGATATCGGCATCGACCTGCACCTTTTCTGGAGAGACTTTGTACTTGAAAACAAGATCTACCAAGAACTGCATGGCGTCCATACCGGCGGGACTGGCAAAAGTGGCTTTCGTGAGATCTTCATTGAAAAGCTCTCCACCGTTGGAGAAGAAGGCCGAGAACCAAATGAAGTAGTTCGGCCAACCGACTGGAATCATCGTGCCCCACTGGTCTATCGTGCCGTCGCCGTTGGTGTCTTTGGTAAGCGCCTTCGCCGCCTCGATGAAAGCCTCGCGCGTCATAGGCGGATTCTCCGGATCCAGTCCGGCCTCTCTGAAGAGTTCCTTGTTCCAGTAGAAAACCAGGGGATGAACGTCCAGAGAGATCCCGTAGATACTTCCGTCCACATGGGTCGCGTCCCAGACCGAGGAGACGATATCGCCCTCCTTGATACCCATGATCCCCAGATAATCGTCCAGAGGCAGGAGCATGCCCTGACTCACAAAACTTCTCAGATTGTCGATGGCTGCGACTCCGACATCAGGTCCCTTTCCGCTCGCGAGAGCTATCGGCACCTTCGTGTTGTAATCGGCCCAGAGCATGGTACTCATGTTCACCTGTATCTCGTCTTTGTGTTCCTGGTTGAACCGGTCAACCAGTTCCTGCATGAACCTCCCGTCCGGTCCGGTGAAGCCGGTCCAGAATTCAAGTGTAATTACTCCAAAGGCCGACACCGAGAGCAGCAGCAAACCGATCAAAGAAACTAGAAAAAACCTTTTCATGTTAAACCCTCCCTTATTCCATTACTCCTACCCAGAGTCCCTGACTCTGAGAACGGGTTTCTGTATGTACTTTTTCTTTTTCAACTCCTCACCCTGAACCATTCTCACAAGCAATTCGACACTGGTTTTGCCCATCCACTCTTTGTCAAGCGCGACGCTCGTCAGAGCGGGATGGACATACACCGAATAGGGAATGTCATCGTAACCGACCACGGCCACGTCTTCGGGAACCCTCAGTTTCCTTCCTTTCAGGCAGGTTATAGCTTCGAGCGCGTACATATCGTTGTAAGCGAAGATGGCATCGGGCAATCCCTGTGTCTTGATATACTCTTTCAGGGAATTTCCGGTCTGTTCGGGAGAAGACTTCAACTCGCGGGACTGGCTGTAAAGTTCTGCGGAAAACTCCATTAGAGCCTTTCGGTAACCTTCACTTCTTCCGCGCGTCGGATAAATGTTCATCGCCGGCTGTATGGTGACAATGTTGCGCCTGCCCCCGTCGAGGAGACGCTTCGTGGCCAGATAACCTCCAAGAACCTCATCGTTGTACACCTCTACGAAATCTCCCTCTTCGAAATGCCTTCCGACAACCACGAACGGCACTCTGAGAGCCTCCATTTCGTATGGCTTGGTGTCATCTACCGGGGCTATCAGAATACCATCGACACCCTTGCTCTGAAGAAAATCGACAGCGAAGACCTGTTCTTCGTAATCGGCGGAAGTGTTCACCAGAAGGAGATGAAAACCGTATTCCCTTGCCTGGCGTTCCATTCCCTTCACCACTTCGGCGTAGAAGGGATTAGCGTTGTCGTCTATCACAACTCCAAGCAGTCCCAGCGCCTTCCCCTTCAGAGCCTTTGCCACCATGTTTGGAAAGTACCCCAGCTCCAAGGCCTTTTCTTTCACTTTCCTTCTCGTTTTCGGATCGACATCGCCCTTGTCATTAAGCGCCCTGGAAACGGTGGATGCCGACAAACCGAGAGATACAGCCACATCCTTTATAGTGACGCGTGCCATTGCCACACAACACCCCCATGAAAACAGAATTGGACGAAGATTCCTCCGCAAACGTATCCGGAAACGTTTGCAGTTATTCTAACATTATAGCCATATTATAACCAAGAGCAATCAGAAGGGATTAAAGACAATCAGGAGCAATGACAGGCAACTAACAGGAACAATTTTCTTGATTCTGTTAATATATTATTGATAGGAGAGATTTCAGTACGAAAGCAGATAAAGGAACATCATGAGAAGAAAATGAAAATTCCGAGCATAACCAGTATGTGCCAGAGTTCATGGTGCTATCTTTCCCGGGAAGGGAGTGGGTTTTTCCGTTATTAATATGACGCCCCGATCGTGTAGAACAGTCCGCCCAGGAGCATGAGGAGAATAGACCACATCCCTAGTCTGATATACACGCCGTAAACTATAGAGACCAATAGCCAGCCCATCAATAGGTGCCCTCCCATCGAAAGCCAGAGCGGCATTCAGGAGAAGAATACGACCTTGAGCACGATCTTAAGGATCGCAATCCCCAGCTAATACCGAAGATGGACCAGCCAAGGCCGCCCTTCACCACGACCAAAATACAGGAATAAATAGGGATTCGGTTTTTGACAAGTGGATGGAGAGAACTCATCCGGATAAGCCCTTTGCCAGATACGCAGATGATGGAGTGATACACTGTAGAACTCTGGAGGAAGCGGACCTTCTTCTTGAAAGTCTCAAAGAAAGAATGGAAGAATGCAAACTGGAGCTTCATCCAGAGAAGACCCGTATTGTCTACTGCAAAGACGAAAAGAGGAAGGACGAGTATCCAAATACAACCTTTGACTTTCTAGGATACACCTTCAGAGTCCGCAGCTGCAAAGACAGAAATGGGAGGATCTTCTACAGCTTCACCCCTGCAGTGAGTGAACAGGCAAAGAAAGCGATGAGACAGAAGATCCGGAGAATGAGACTTCAAACCAAGTCATACCTGAGTATTGAAGAACTCTCAGAAAGGATCAACCCGGTAATAAGAGGTTGGATAAACTACTATGGTCACTTTCGCAGATTTGAAATGTATACAGTATTGAGTCGGCTAAACAAAGCCTTAGTTCAATGGGTAAGAAACAAGTACAAGAAAAGGAGAGGTCTTACAAAAGCGGGTAAATGGCTAGAAGCTCTTGCACGCAGAGAGCCTCATCTATTTGAACACTGGGCAATGGGGATATTCTATATGGCTGGATAATGGGAGCCGGATGAATCGAGAGGTTCAAGTCCGGTTCTGAGAGAGCCTGGGGGTGAAATCCCCCTGGGCTAAGAGCCGGTTACAAGAATAAGAGCCGCTGCACGCTTAAAAACGGTGAACCCGCTGTACGCTGCTCAAAACAACGTTGTCTGTCAACGGTCCACCGTCCACCGAGAAGAGCGAGAGAGAGAGACACCGCAGACCGAAATCGTAGTTAAAAACCACGAGATGACGAGAAGCGAAAATAGGGACTGACGAGCTCCTGACGTCTGTACCGTTTTTCGCGTTTTCTCGCCCTCTCTTCCCGCTCTTTCGGCTCTTGCCATACCCTTGCCATACCCTAGACACAGTTCTAGGAGAGAAACCAAGAACCTGGACGCGAAGCGTCGGAACGAAGAACTGCTCTTCTCCCGCTCTTCCCAAGGACGGGTTTATGCTCCTGGACGAAGGTCGAAGGACGGCTCTCTGCACGCTCTTATGAAGGAAGAACTGCTCTTGTTCCTAAAAATGGAGTCCCTATTTTTCCGACCTCAGGGTCATCCCGTGATGCACCTGCACGGGATCTCGCCCTGAAGATCAGCTGTACGCTTAAGAACAAGGACCCGCTGTACGCTGTTTAGAGCCGTCTTCGTTTAAAAGCTCGACTGGCTGTGACGAAGCCACCAACGTTATTCTTTGAGATAGGCCTTCAATGCCTCTTCAATTGTCATCGGCTCTAGAATCACCGGCTCGTAGTCCATCTCGGCAAGCTTTTTCAGCGATCCCTGTCCCATTGCTGCCCCGATCCAGACAGGGCAGTCACCGATAACCTGGAGGATCTCGTCGAGTTCCGCATGCTTATGATTCTCAAAATAAGGATTAGGCCTTGCTTCCAGCTTGACGGCGCATTTGCCTTCGTCAAGCTCATAAATGTCGTAGTACCTTGACTGCCCGAAGTGGTCGTCGTTCAATTTGAAGCCGTCGTTGGTCCCGATTGCGATTAACTTTCCCATTTCTCATCCTCCTGATCGTCTTCCTGCAAGGATGTATCTGTAAAAATCCTTCCCGCGATAGGAGTTCTTCTCGACGTTCGGATTCTTGCTAAGTCTCTTCAGAAGATCTCCGACCGATTCCTCATTGAACTCCGCCTCCACAAAACTCTTTATGTCTTTCTCCGACATCGGATGGCGCTTGATGATCTCGATCACTGCATCCAGCGCTTTTTTCTCAGAGGTAGTGAAGCTGCTGACCGGGAGGTTCTCGATACTCTCCGCCTTCAGAAGGGCGCGGGCATATCTAAGCGTCTCTTCTTCAGGTATTTCTACATTTTCTTCTGCCGGTGGCCTGGCAGGAACATTTATGTACACTCTTGCCGGGGCCAGCAGTTCGATCCTATTCTTCAGTTCTCCAAGTAATTTGTCACTGTCGTTGTAATCCTTTACGAGCATTACTTCCAGCCAGATTTCACCCTTGAATTCCTTCGAAAACTCTAGCAAACCATTATAGACCCTCTCATATCTGAGCTTTCCATAAGGTCTGTTTATTCTCCGAAAGCTCTCCTCGTTGATGCCATCAAGGGTCGGCATTACAATATCGAAATCCATTATCTCTTCTCTTAATGATCTCTCAAATAAAAGAGAGCCATTTGTGATTAGCACAAGCGGCTTATCTGTCAGTTCTCTTAGTCCATTCACTATGGAATCCAATGGCTTGTACAGAGTCGGTTCACCTTCTCCGACAACCGTCACAACGTCGAACGACTCTTCACCGTGAGCCTCTATAAACCTTCTTGCCTCGGATAGAATCTCCTCAGGCGGATAGAAGGTCTGCCTGGTATTGGTCATATTCGTCGTTCTTCCTAGCTGGCAGTAAATACACGAGTAATTGCATGTCTTGAACGGTATCGTACAGACCCCAAGCGATCTGCCAAGTCTTCTTGAAGGCACCACTCCGTATACATGACTCAAACGAATCACATCCCTAACGATATTGTTTGGCTATCTTCCTCCCTGTCCTCCTCCGCGTCTGCCTCCCCCCATACCTCGTCCCATTCCTCTTCCCTGTCCAGGACCGGTTCCACGGCCGATGCCGTATCCTCCTCCACCGGCTCTAAGAGATAGATTTTCAGAGTTTGACCTTATTGCATTCACCGGACAGGCACTGAAACAATCCCCGCATCTGGTGCAAAGCGCGTTGTTTATGTACGCCTTGCCCGCCTTCATTACGATTGCTCCTTCCACCGGACAGGCTTTGATACACAGTCCGCATCCGGTGCACATATCTTCTCTTACCCAAGGCAATTTAAACATCTCCTTTTTTCATTATATATGTTTATTGCATATATATTATATCACTTCAAAACTCACTTCAAAATCCCCTTTTACAAATTCCCAGAATACTCTGACGAACATCCTGAAAAGAATCTGCTTCCAAAAGCTGTCCGAGTGAGACGACCACTTGCCAATAAGCTTCACCAGTAATAATTGTTGCTTGTGAAACGGGAGATTTCGTCTAGAATAGGAATCATAACACACTCAGTTGGAGGTGCAGAAAAGTGAAATCTTATATTTCCAAGAAAGCCGTCTTTTCCATTATCCTTGTTCTTTTTCTATCGGCTGTGGGCCTGGCCCAGCCCATTACCTTCCTTGTAAATCCCGATTACGATCCCTTCAGTTACCTGGATGAAGGCCATCTGGAGGGCTTCCTCGTCGATCTGATCGAATCACTGGAAAGCGAAACGGGCATCGACGTCGAGATGAGACCCGTTAAATTCGACGAAGCCCTCGAAATGTTACAGGGCGAAGGGAGATACTGCATTCCCTCTCTTGTCTTCACGACCCAGAGAAAAGCTCTTTATCAGTGGGTAGGCCCCGTTGTCATAACGAACACTTACCTCTACACAAGAGAAGAGCTCTCGAGTGAATTCAAATCGCTGGAGGACGTCAGAAACGCAAACTCGGTGGGCGTGGTTAGAGAATACTACTCCCACAAACTCTTAGAGGAGCAGGGATTCGACAACCTAATCATTTTTGAAGACGAGGAGTCATTGCTCGATGCCCTATTTGTCGGGGAAATCGACCTCGCGCCCTTCAACTCGGCAGTTCTACGACAGCTACTCCAGAAAGAACAGGCCTCTAATCTTCTCGTGCCAACAGTTGCGATCGACCTTGACATGACATACCTCGGTTTCTCGAAGGACGTCCCCTCCGAAATCGTGAGCGCATTCCAGAAGGCTCTCGACGGTCTCAAGGCATCCGGCTCCTTCTCCGAACTCTACGGCCAATGGTTCCCCGGACAGCCCGTTCCCGGCATCTACACCTTCCTGACCGAGGAGTACCCGCCCGTTACCTTCAAAGGTGAAAATGGAGAACCGACGGGCTTCGTAACCGAAATGGTAAAGGAGATCCTCCGTAGAAACGATATGTCTGGAGAGATCCTTATAGTCCCATGGTCCATCGGCTATGAACTGGCCTCGAATCTGCCGAACGTCTTCCTCTTCAGCATGGACCAGACCGAACAGCGAAGGGATAACTTCGAGTGGATCGGACCGGTGGGAAAGAACACCGCCTACCTCTACGCCCGCAAAGACACCGACGCCCCAGTTACAGACCTCGAGTCTGCAAAGACTGTCGCGGCCATAGGCACGACGACGAACTGGTGGACTGAGCAGCTCCTGAAGGAGATGGGCTTCGAGAACCTCGTGAGCTCTCTCGATCCTCTCGACACCGTCGTACAGCTTTTCGAAGGCGAAACAGATCTGGCAGTCTTCACCGACCTCACTGTCGGCGAGCTCGTCAAGAATGCAGGCTACAGCATGGACGACCTGGAAGCACTTATTGAGCTTCAAACAAACTACTTCTACATCGCAGCTTCGAAGGGAACGAACTTCGGTATGATTCTGAGCTTTCAGAAGACTCTCGACGAAATGAAGCGCGACGGAAGCTTCGAAGAAACAATCAGAGAATTCGTGCCGAACATGCTTGTGACATCGCTGCTCTGGAATTCCTCCCATCTTGATGTCAAGGGTCTTCGAACCTCCATGAACACCCTCTCCGTAGGCGAGATAGCTACCGTGGAACTCCAGGAGAACGGATCCACCGGTTATATCTGGGACGTAAAGATAACCAATCCAAACGTCGTTTCGCTGATCTACGAGGGCTCGATCTTCGAAAGAAAGTTCCTTGACGATTCCCAACTTGTGGGAGCTCCTTATAATGTCCAGTGGGTATTCGAAGCCCAGCAACCCGGCGAGACAGTTGTGATATTCTCCCTCAGGCGCCCCTGGGAAAGCGTCCATCCAATACAGACCTTTGCGATTAACATAGTAGTCGAGTAAAAACGAAACATACATGATTATAGTGGCAGGAAGGCTTTTGCGGCCTTCCTGCCGTTAGGGTGTGTGTAGTACAGTTCCAAGTTACAAGTTCTGAGTTGCAAGAATAAGAGCCGCTATCCGCTTAAAGGCGATGAACCCGCTGGTCGCTGCTCAAAACAACGTTGTCCGTCAACGGTCCGCCGTCCTCCGAGAAGAACATTTCAAGAGACTTATAGAGTTTATGGTCTATGTTGGCCCGCGTAGCGGAACTGGTCTTTGCTCTTAATACACCCGATCTTCATAACCCGCTCTTTCAAACCCGAAGTGCTTAACCCGTACTTAATAACCTACTCTCTATTCTCCTGTCTGAGAACCGACAACGACCACCTGATTTTGGTCTTCCCAGCGTTCAGCGTTCATCGGCTCTTTCACCACGAAGCGGAACTTGACTCGCCGAAGGCGAGACTGGCCTTTGCGAACCAAAGACTGGCCTGGCGTAGCCTGACTGGCTATTTTGTCGCCTCCTGCGAAGCAGCATCACTTCCTCGCGCCAGCGAGCATCACTTCCTGGCGAAGCCAGCCGGTCCTTGCTCTACCCAGCGTTCAGCCCTCAGCGGGTCTAAGGACAGAGCAACCTGTTTTGAAACTAGTTACTCTCTTGGTGCTCTAACTCGGAGAACGGTCAACCGCGTGCTGGTTTTTTCCCACCCATTCCTCAATAACCTCTCTGGCATCATCAAGATCAGCAATGGTGATCGATTCGCCGAGTTTGTCTTCGTAGAAGTTCTGCAAGCTTCCTCCTCTGGAGCTGGAGAGATCGAGGATCATACCTGCTATGATGTATCTTCTGCTTTGCTCTGGTTTGTCGAGGCTCTCGAGTGCCTTGCCTGCGAGAAAGTAGCTTTTCGGAGTCCGGGGATCGAGCCTCAGCAGCTTCTGAGCCCATGCGAGGGCATCGAGAGGCCTGTCAGTATCGAGATAGAGATAAACAAGCTCTTCCACAGCTTTCATGTTATCTTTGTCTTCCCAAAGAGCAGCCCTGAACATAAGTTCGGATTTGTAAGGCTTCTTTCGCTTCTTGTAGATCTTTCCGAGGAAGACCATTCCTTCTATGTCATTCGGTTTCCTGGAATAATGCTCTTCAATGAGAGACTCTGCAGTCTCTGTGTCATCGAAGAGATAGGCGATATGCCCCAGATCCCACAGCTCTTCATCGTTCAGTGTGGGCCATCGCTCGAATTCGCTCGCAACTGATACGCCCTTCTCAGCCTCAGAAGCGCATTGACTACTTTCTCCATTTAGAACTGTTTCTGAAACACTCTCCTTCTTTGAGAGATCGTTTATTATCTCGCGATAAAGCTTGGCCGCTTCTTTCCAACTTCCATCCAGAAGCAGAGCCATCGTCTTGGTTATTCTGTCTTCCATTGCATCACTCCTCTTTCCTTCGCTCTTCTTGCAACTTGGAACTTGTATCTTGGAACTCATCTCTCGTCCATGCCACATACCTCTCCCTCTTCTTCTCGCGGTAGGACTTGACTCCTTCCAGCCGCATGATCGCTGTCCTCTCGCCCAGTCTGCTGAAGATCCTGGCCCCCACGGTTTCATCGAAGTCGGCCAAGTTCAGGTTGGAGGTTATTATAGTTCCCGCCCCTTGTTCATACCTGTGGTTTATCAGTTCGAATATCTTGTCTGTGGTCATCTTGTTTTCCGTCTCGTTGCTGAGGTCGTCAATAACGAGAAGGTCTACTCCTGAACACTCCTGTATCTTCTCGGAAATTGTCTTGAAGTCTCCGATCTTCAGAGACGGAGCGGTTATGAAGGCGACGGTATCTCCCATATTCACCGCCTCTATCGCAATTCCCGCCGCGAGGTGAGTCTTTCCGGTGCCGTAGCCTCCGAGAAGGATGAAGTTCGATCCTATCTTCCACGCCCTGTGTCTCACATACTTCTTCGAGAGGTCCAGCGCCCTTTCAGTCACTTCATCTTCAGCGATGAAGTTGTCCAGTCTTCTCTCCCAAAGTCCTTTGGGAAGAACTTTTATCAGCCTCTCCATGTTCTCCTTTACCCTTCTGAATTCTCTGTATATCGAGCACTCGTACATGAGGTCGCTGTACTGTGGGTCTTCGCTCGCGTAGACTATATACCCCCCGTAAGGGCACTTCTCCGGGCCGGGACAGTTCCTCATGCACTCTTCTATCGCCTCGTCTTTGCTACACGGTGTATTTGAGGAGTTCTTCAAGTGTTTTGGGCTTTTCTCTTGCGGGATTCTTGAACTTTTCGATAGGATCTCTAAACGATCCAGAATCGCTCCAATCTTTTCTTCCATTTCTATTCGCTCTCCTTCCGAATGCGCCCCTTAGAAGAGGCTGCATGAGATATTTGAAGCCGATCTCTTCGAGGACTTCGTGTTTCGATCTGTCTATAGCGATGATCGCAGTCTTTATCTGAGAGGGATAGCATTTATTGAGGGCTTCTCTCAGCAATGGGATCCATTCCCTCTCGAAGGGCCCTATTATCGCCTCCCACGTCTCCATAACGTCTCTCTCGTACCTCGAACAGGAGTCGAGATAGGAGAGATCCTCTTGCTTTCCATCTTCCCTGTCCGGATCATTCCTCTCGAACAGCGGAGCAATCAGACAACCTTCCGCTGAAACTTCTTCCGGAGGTCCGCCTTCGCCTTTATGCGAAGTCTCCATCAAGTTCGATTTGATTCTGGAAACGGCCATTTCGCCGGGAGGAGTGTCTCCGGAAATGAGCTCTTGCGAATCATTCTCCAATCCTGTTTGCACAAGAGAGACTTTCTTCGTGACTTCAGAAATCTCTTCTTTCTCTCCATTCTTAACCCCTTTTTCCGTTGAATCCGAAAGCAAAGCTTTCGTTTCTCCGTAAGGAGAAAGAATGTTTTTTTCTCTTGTTTTGTTTACTTTACTTTTCTTTAGTTTAGTTTTGTTTATATTACTAGCAGGCGTCGGGTAGGCCTCCGGTAGGTCTCCAGTAGGCCTAGAGTAGGTCTCGGGTATGGTCTCATCTTTAATGACGCTGTTCTCTTGTTCATGAACAGACGCTTTCGCAACCGCGCAGGGTGGTGTGTCTAGAGTAGGTCTTGTGTCGGCCTCGGGTAGGTCACGGGTAGGTGTCGGGTGCGCAATTACTGTGTATTTTCCGGGGTTGAATCTGTCGCCCGATTCATAGGAAATGAGTCCCGCCTTGCACAGTCTTCTTCTAGCTCTTGAGAGCTGCCCCTTCGTGCATCCGTATACGCTCTGAACTATCCCGTTTGGAACTATGAAACTCTCGGGCCATCTCGCGTTATTCGCATAGTCGAGTATGAAGAAATAAAGAGACGTCTCAAGAGAGTTGAACTTGTGTATCTTGTTCGCTATCCAAAAGTTGTTAATCAGTTCTATGTAATTCACGGTAAAACCTCCAAATTTGAGTCGTGGTAGCGGGGGCGGCGGGGTAGGGAGTAGGTCAAGATCTTGCGTACCCGCTACCCCCTATCTGCAACCACGCCGTCAACGGTAAACCGTTAACTCTCTTGGGGTTGGTCAAGATCTTACGAGCCCGCTACCCCCTATCTGCAACCACGCCGTCAGGCCTTTCGAAACCTCCTCACCGGCTTCAGTTTCTCTTTCTTCTCGTACGCTTCTTCGGGAAGATAGTCGACCAGCTCGGATAAGTTCCTGAACGTGATGAATTTGAATGGATCAGGAAGGCCAACGACTGTATCCAGAGCAGCCTCTCTATCCAGAAGCCTTATCTGAGTAGGAGCTTCATCGCTCGCGTATTCATAACCATGAAGCTCCACCTTTCCTATCCCTTCCCTGTCTATGAATTCATCTGCGAGCTTCTTCATCTTCTTCGCCCCTTCCTGAAAGGCTACTGTCTTCTGAAGGGTGTTCTTTAGAGAGTCACTGTCACTTATCGTGAGATCCTCTCCCAGCTTCTCCATGAGAGGGCAGAGTGAATGATACAGGCAGTAAGAGCAGTGATCTCCTGCTTCGGGCGAAAAGTCGCTCTGAAGGATCTGGTTTATCCAGGCGTATAGATTGATTCCCGCCTCTTCGAGATTTTCTTTCGTTATCTCTTTCGAGAAGGAAGCGCCCGCTGAAAGAGAGACCCATTCGATCCTGCCTATGTCATATCCCTGTCTCGATAGAGCCCAGGCGTAGATAAAGAGCCTCTCCCAGTCGGGATCGCCAAACCCCGCTTTAAAGTGGCAGAGGGTAAGAGCCTGGTTGACCGTCTCAGGTCCTCCGTCATCCGAAAGACCTAGAAAAGCTGATTCAAGGCTCTTTTTAGCTTCGTTTTCGGGATGAGAAACGAAGAAGTCCGCTTCATGGTTTTTCGCGAAGGACGGGTCCACGCTCTGGGACGAAGGACGAGGGACGTCTTTCCGCTCTTCCTCATAGAGCGCCTGCGCCACTCCCCTAAACACGACTTCCGGTTCATCGAAGGGCACGGGATTGGAGAATCTGTCCAGAGCGAAGGGGATATTGAGAGCAAGAACATCTTTGCTCTTGAGGAATTGAACTCCGAACTCTATCTGCTCCATATCCCTCTTGAGATTCTCTCCAAAGAGAAGGGGAGTAGGGGAGTTACCGAGATAAGCGTTGAACACCGCCCTCAAGATGAGCCCGTTATGTTTTCTTCCCTCTCCCTGAGCTTCTGGCAGGCCTTCAAAATAACGGAGATAGAACCTGTGAGGACATTCCACGAAGGCTTTGATTCGGGAATAGGATAAGGGGAACGGGTGACGGTTCTCCGTCAGCCGTTCTCCGTTCTCCGATTTCTCAGGAGCTAATTGCCTGGAAATGTATGGACAAGAGAGATTCTGTCCTCTTCCTGACACTTCTTCTGCGTGAATTGACGAAGTAATATCACTGTTGCAAAAAGGGTAAACAGAATTAGACCTTTCCCGTTTGAAAGTGATAGTATTTAGTTGTGTCCTGTAATAGTTGTTTCTTGAGAGCGGATCTCCTGCCAGAGGTCCGTTCTCGTTTTTTACTGCCGGATTCATGGCGAATCACCTTCCTTTCATTAGTTCAGTTGCAAGTTCTGAGTTGCAAGTTGCAAGCATCAGAACCGCTGATCGCTGGAAAAACCTTTATCGCTGTACGCTGTGAAGAGACGTCCTTCGTTGCCCGTCCCAGATCGTGGACCCGTCCTTCGTAAAGATCTATCTTCCCAAGCGAAAATAGCGGATCTTTGGACGGTTGACCATCGACGGTTGACCTGTTCTCACTCACACTTCCTCGGTCTCATACGGACTAATGTCGTATCCCAGGTTGTAGAGATACATGAGTTCCTTGAACCTTGGCAGCCTTGAAAGTCTCACATAACAGGTGAACAGGAATTCAACGGGTACTGCCAGTTCCTTCGCGATCCTGTCCGCCTTGTTGAACAGCGGGGTAATCCTCCCGTTTTCGATCGCACAGATATAGTTCTCACTCAGTCCGACCCTTTCCGCCAGCTGCTTCTGAGTCAAACCACTGCGATGGCGTGCCTCTCTGAATATCTCTATTTGCATCCCTCCTTTCGTCCATCTCTTCAGGAAGCGTTAGTGGCGACACTCTCACGCTGAAGCGTTCGAAGAGAAACTCCACAGGCACAGAGAAGATACTCGCTATTCTGTCTGCGAGAAAGAAGTCTTTCAACTCTTCCGGTGACTTCTCGATCCTCGAGTATTTCTGCCTGCTTATCCCAAGCCTCTCTGCGACCTCCTGAATAGACAGTCCCTTATTTCTTCTTAGACGCTTTAAGATCAACATTTAACCTCCTTCGACATAATAGATTCATTGTATTGTGTATTGCCTATGGTCATCAATCAAATACTAGCAAGAAACACGACTAAAGTCCAGAGAAAATGTTATGAAAGTGAGCATTCATGGGAATCATAGAGAGTAACAATTTCGCGAAAAAGTAGAATCTTTTTAAGGATGTTTCTCAAATCTGCTTGTTTTGCCCTTCGTAATGCTTTGAACATATTCCTTGACTGAGAATCAGGTACTTGGCTTTTACAGAGATTTAACGTTATTCTCTTGTCACGTGGCCACGAAGAAGAGCAGTTGCAAGTTGTGAGTTCTCAGTTGTAAGAGAAGAAAGATCCAGGTCTTACTTGCATCTTGCGACTTGTAACTTGCAACTGAAAGAAAAGGAGGAATTTTCATGGGACTTGGCACAACTGTAATGGTAGTAGGAACTGAGAAGTCACTCTCGATCACCTGGGATACAGGTGTCATTGAGGACGACAAACCAGTCCTCTCGAGACAGACTCTCAAGGTCGATTCAGCAATGACTGCTCAGGAGGCTTATGACGCAGCTTACAACATCGCAAGCCTCACCGATTACATCATCGCCGATATCAAGCTAGTAGAAACCCAGACCCTCGGACCGATCGATTAAGAGATTGATGTAAGAGGGTAGAGGCTGGAGGTTAGAAATTCAATAGCTTCTTACCTCTGACCGGTGAAACAATGTAACCGTAGGCCGTAGTCCGTTCGCCGATTAGGATCGAAAATGCAATGCCACTGCACTTTATAGCTCTTTCGGAGGACGGATGACGGTCAACGGAGAACCGTTATTCGAAAGGAGGAACTCAAATGAGAAACCTGAGCGTTAGGTGGTACGATTCAACCGCGAAGAAGTCCAAGGGCTTCTACATAAAGGAGCCCAAGGAGAGTCTCACTCAGTCTGAAGTCGAGACTGTGATGGGAAACCTCATAACTCTGAAGGCAATCCCTTCAAGCTATGCGGTAGACTACGCGGCAGTGATCGATACCCAGAAGAATGAGTTGTTTAACCTCATCTGACCCACGTGGTAGCGGATAGCAGGTAGCAGGTTGGAAAGAACAGGATCGGGGAGAAATCCCCGTCCTGTTTACTTAACGGTCTTCTTCAAAGAGAAGATAAGTCCATTCAAGAGCTTGTGGACTCTGTTCGACAGGGATTCGAACTGCTTGAGATCACCTTCAGACAGGTAACCAAGTTTCACGCTTATCTCCATCTGAGTGGAAAGTTCCATGAGGGAACCGCGGGAAACGTAAAGAAACTTGATCAACTCTTTGGTGTGTTCTCTGCCGTATCCCTCTGCAATGTTTGATGGTACTGAAACAGCAGCCCTCTGCATCTGTGAAACAAGACCGAATCTCTCGTGTTCTGGGAGCTTTCTAGTCAGCGTATAGACTTCAACTACAAGTTCCATAGAACACTTCCACAAATCGAGTTCTCTGAATCTGCCGAACAAGTTCATACCTCCTTGAATAAAAGATCAGAAAGAATTGTAGCAGATTTCCTGTGTTCAGCCAATCAGAGTCTTCTGGTTAAAAAAGATCTGCCCAACCCGCAACCCCCTACCCCCTACCACGATCGCAAAAAGGAGGATTTTATGGATTTCATACGACAATTGATTTCTCTAATAACCGTCTTTGCAAGTTACGTAGAGAGTCCCGGCAATGGGGCTGAGAAGAAAGAGAAAGTGAAACAGATGATAAAGGATGCGCTTCCGGATGAAGAGTGGAAGATCGATCCAGAATTCTTCGACTTCATCCTGGATGTCTTGATTGACCTCGTCGTCATGTTCCTTAACAGGGGACTTTGGAAGACAGCGATGAAGGTGCTGGTAAAGTAATAGCTATTTGCAGATAGCGATTGAGAAACACAATGTTTCTAAGCGACTCGAAAACAAACAAACGCACTGTATTTCACCTTCTTTTTTAACCCGGCATTGATGCCGGGTTCTCTCTTTCATCCGGACACATTGAAATCTTTTGTTAAACATAAAGTGCGCAAGATACAATTGTCTTAGAATATACTGAAGCGCCTTCTTGAGGAGAAGTCAGAAAAGATTGTTAGAAAAACGTTGCTATTGAAAACTATATAGATCGCTAATGTATGCATTAAATGATCCTCATGCCAATCTATGGTGAAAATCCAGCTAGACGACAGCTTTGTTGAATCAAGTCGCATTAAGTTCTCTTCTGCTTAGAGTTTCGGAAATTGAGGTGTTTTATTGTCCATTATCAAATCACAATGGAAAATATGATGTCACTATGGAGACATAATTACCTGATGCGATGAAAGGATACAGAACATTACCGCGTTCAATATACTCGTGTTTTTGTTGCGATGGCAGTTCTAGATTTCTTTTCATTGCTTGATGCAGTACATTTCAGGATCCAAAAAAGCATTCGGACAATGATGTTACCATTCTTTATTTGGAGCAGATTTCCAGAGTATTTGCAAACCAATTAGCAATTTATTCTTACAGATTACTAAATTTGATCCTTATTTTGAAAGCAATGTTACTTATGATAGACTAAGTTATAAGTTCCATTTTGACCTTTTCGACATAAGAAATATGGTATTAGACTCTTGAGGGTGGAGGATCAAAGTGTCTGAATTCACAGCTGTAGATCTTTTTGCAGGTGCTGGAGGCTTCTCTGAAGGGTTTAGAAGGGCTGGGTTTGACGTAGTAGCATATGTAGAGTCAGACATGTACGCAAGTGAGACTCTGCGAACGCGACATCAGTTCTGGCAGCTTTCTGGAGGGGAAGGAACCCGCCGCTATTGGGACTATCTAGAAGGGAAAATTGCTAAAGATGAATTCAGAAAAGTGATCGAAGGAAACGATCCTGTCATAAACATCACTCTTAAGGAGGACACTTTGCCTTTTGTTACGGAGAAGATAAAAGAGATCCTTCTTAATAGCCGTCGGAATAAAGTAGATGTTTTGATCGGGGGTCCCCCCTGCCAGGCATATTCACATATCGGCAGAGCTAGGGATAGGGGGAGAATGCTAAACGATCCGCGAAGGTTTCTGTACAAGTACTATGTCCATTTTCTGAACGCACTTAATCCCTCCGTATTTGTATTTGAGAACGTACCTGGCCTCCTTACAGTCGACGGAGGCAGTTTTTTTGGAAAACTCATAGATGAGTTCAGGCATGCCGGTTATAGTGTTGATTTTAGGCCACATGTCCTAGACTCGTTTGATTTCGGTGTTCTTCAACATAGAAAGAGAGTTGTTATCATCGGATGGCATGAATCAAAATCACTTTCGTATCCGGAATTCCAGAAGGTTCATAGCAATTATCGAGTGATAGAATTGTTGTCTGATCTTCCACCAATTGAACCAGGGCGTTCGTTATCGGAAGATTATTTCGGACCACCGACAGGTTACCTCAAAGACACGAAAATTCGTATTTTATCCGACAGACTTACTCAACATGATACAAGACCACTAAGGGAAGTGGATCGTGAAATTTACAGATATGTGATTAACATCTGGGACACGGAGAAAAGAAGAGTAAGGTATTCGGAGTTACCTGAGCATCTGAAATCCCATAAGAATACTGAGTCCTTCCAAGACAGATTTAAGGTCATTGCTTCGGATCTTGAGTACGCACAATCTGTTGTTGCGCACCTCGCAAAAGATGGGCACTATTTCATTCATCCTTGCGTAAAGCAGGCAAGGTCAATTTCCGTGAGAGAGGCAGCTAGACTGCAATCATTTCCTGATAATTACTATTTTGAAGGGGGAGGTTTGCAGAGATATAGGCAGATTGGCAACGCAGTACCCCCACTAATGGCGGAAAAGATAGCAAGAAAGATCAAGGAGTTGCTTGTGAGCTATGAATCTTCAGGAAGTTCTAGTAGCATGGTTTGCAAAAAATAGGCGTAATTATCTTTGGAGAAATGAGGTCTCTCCTTACAAAGTCATGATTTCTGAGTTTATGTTGCAAAGAACAAGGGCGGAGCAGGTTGTTCCAGTTTTTGAGGAGTTTATTAGGAGATATCCACAACTCTCGTCATTATCGGATGCTGGTGGACAAGATGTGTCTCGAATCTTATCTCCGCTTGGCCTCAGATGGAGATCGGACCATTTCATTAAGGCTGCTCAATTTATTACCAGAGAATATGGAGGGACTTTTCCGGAAAGTGCATCTGCTCTGTTGGAGATTCCGGGAGTTGGGGATTACATTGCAGGTGCAATTCTGACGATTTGCTTTGGAGTTCCTTATCCCGTTATTGATTCGAATATTGCTCGCTTCTTGAACAGATTTCATGGGCTGAATCTTAAGGGAGAAATGAGAAGAAAGAGGGTATTGATCGAGAAGGCACATGAGTTTTTCACATCTAAAGAACCTGGCACGCTTCTCTATTCTATACTTGATTTTACATCGAAAGTTTGCATTTTAAGAGCTCCGAAATGCGATTCGTGCTGCCTAAGAGATATCTGCAGTTATGAAGTGAGCTGGACAGCTACTTCTAGGGAGTGATTCAAGTGAGGGAAGCTTTCGTTTCACGTCTGGCTAGGGAACTTCTCGGGCCTGCTGAAGGACCGACTGAAGAAGTGAATGAAGAACCTTGGAAAAAGTATGTAACAGGTGTCCTGGCTCCAATAAGTGAACTGAAAAGCGAAAGAGTAGAATTCGATAACTCTTCAGTGATTGCTGATGCAATGATCGCTGAATCTCCAGAAGAAGCTCTTAGTGATGACGAAATACAAGATTCAATCCTGATGTCTCCAGCGCTAGATCCCAAGAAGAAGCCAAGTTCGTTTGGAATATCTTTCTATATTAAACGGCAGGCAACTAAAGGCCCGTGGTTTGAATACTGCCTTACATGGGCAACTTACAGTAAGGAGGATTCGTATTACAAGAGACACCCCGCTTACTTCATCGGGCAAATTGAGTCTGAGGGCTGTCAAGAAATATATCTAACTGAATCAGGTGAAAGATGTGATAAGACAAGCGCAAGACTTTCCTTTCGAGTTGTAATAGAAGAGTACAATAATTCTACCTATTCCGCCAATTTGTTCATTTTGAATTCGCGTAAAGGTGACTGGGACTCTGAAGATTATATAATGCAACCCCAGATTAGAATAAGCTGTTGTACACACTCTGAAATTGTTGCCATTTATGATCTATCATTTCCAGGGAATGGGCAAGAAACCGAGGATGGTTTCGAGTCTTTTCTCTACAGAAAACGAAGAGTAAAAGCAAAAGGACATTTGTGCAGTTCAGTCTGGAAAGAGATCGACTGGCAAAGTTCAGAACTGAAATCACTCAATTTATCAATTCCTTTCGTCTGGTCAGATGGAGCCTTTTTGTTAGGTAGTTCTTCCCAGGAGTACGAAAAGTTTTCTGATTGTGATTTGCGATCAGAGTTTCTTCCTATTCATCTAATCGTTTCGCCGACATTTGATTGGCCTGAAGAAATAAGTCCCGAACCCGAGCTCGACACTGAAGAACTTTCCGAATTATCTGACGCTGAATCAGTTGAAGCTGCACTTTCACCAATAATCAATGGTTATAAGAAATGGCTCGAAAGATCCTTTCTTGATGTAAAAGAAGAAATGGCTCTAAGCAATGTACCTCAGGGTTGGACTGAACACATTCTAGAGCAGATAGTCCATGAAAACATGGTTGCAATTGACCGCATGAAAAGAAGTATGGAGATTCTGAAGACAGATGACAATGTACTCCTTTCGTTCTGTTTTGCTATGAAAGCTATGAATCTTCAAGCTCGATGGAAGAAGAAACGCAAACTGGGTGACAAAACTAATAGGGAAACCCCTTTTCTTCGATGGAGACCATTCCAACTTGCGTTCATTCTACTTACTCTAGAGTCTATTGTCGAACCTAACTCTGAATACCGGAAAACATGTGATCTGTTGTGGATACCCACTGGCGGTGGAAAGACAGAAGCCTATCTGGCGATTGCAGCATTTACTATAGCACATAGAAGAAGAAAAGCTCTTATCAGAGGTAGAAACGGTGGGGGAACTACCGTAATTTCACGCTACACTCTTCGATTGCTAACCATCCAACAATACAGAAGAGCTCTAAGTGCCATAACTGCGTGTGAACTGCTTAGAGTTTATGAACGAGACAATGGGAAACGCGGATGGTGTCCATCATCGAAGGAAGAAAATGAAGATATTCTTTGGGGTTCGATTCCTTTTGAAATTGGTTTATGGGTAGGTACAGGTGTGACTCCAAATAAGATTCAGAGTTCAATTGATGTACTGAGCGATAAAGAAGGATTACCTGAGTACAGTACAGGAGAGCCTGCTCAAGTAGTTAGATGTCCATCGTGTGGTAGCATTCTATCGATTCCAAAAGATAGGTCCGATTCCCCTACTTCAGTTGGTCTACCAAAAGACATAGATCATACCATGTTCTTTCTTGTTGGAAGTCAAGATAACATAAAACCAAACATACTTCCTGAAGAGATCAGTACGGATGAATGTGAAGTTAAAAGCATAAATTTCCTTTCTACGAGATCTGAGAAGCACTGGATAATGGTAGTTGTAATTAGAAGCGATAGAACTATCACGAAAAGAACTATTAATGATTGGTGGCATGTTTTCAGACGTGGTAGAAGGTTGACGCTAATGTCGTTAAGCCCTTCGAATCCTGGGTATTACAGTACGAATGACACCGAGGATTTCCATATTATCTGTAATAATCCTGATTGTGATCTGAACAGAAAGTGGTTTGCAGGAATCCCAGTTCGTGATGGCCAGGGTGAAGTTCTTGCAGATGGCTATAGTTTGTATGACTTCGAAACGACTAACGAAAAGTACAAGTGCAACAGAATCCCAATTCCTGCGCTCACTTGTGATGAGCAGATTTACAATCACTGTCCTTCTATGGTGGTTGCTACCGTGGATAAATTTGCGAGGCTTCCATTCGAGCCAAAGACAGCCTCACTGTTTGGTAATGTAAGTAGATGGAACAATGGTACTTGTTATTCTAGAGGAGGGACAACAGGAATTAAGATAGAAGCATTTGGCGGTCCGGAACTGATAATCCAGGATGAGTTGCACCTAATTGACGGTCCTCTTGGAAGCTTAGTTGGTCTGTATGAAAGTGCAGTAGACATTCTTTGTGAAGAGGCTAATGAAAGCCCTGTTAAATATCTTGCGTCTTCAGCGACTGTGAAGAACGCAGAAGATCAAGTTAAAGCTTTGTTCAACAGAAATATGGCTTTGTTTCCTCCTCATGGGTTCGAAGCGGAAGTTCATTTCTTCGTGAGAGAAAGAGAGACCAGCGTACTTGACGATGGGTGCCCTGGTAGGCTGTATATTGGAGTTGCAGCTCCAGGTTTAGGACCGCATACTCCTATAGTAAATATCTGGACCGCACTATTAAGTGCTAAGTTCGAAATAATCCAAAATGATAAGGAAGAAATGCCCTTCTCACAAATGATTGACCCCTACTCTACAGTAATAGGTTATTTCAACGCGATTCGCGAACTTGCTGGAGCAAGAACACTATACCAGCAAGACATTCCGGAGAAGTTCAAATACTCAAATGGAGAAACAGCGGAAAATGATTTCAGTAATTTGATTGAGCTTTCAAGCAGGCGTTCTTCCACAGAATTACCATTCATTCTTGAGGATCTTGAGAAAAATTATCCCGATAACACAGGTGCTCTCTTTGCTACTTCAATGTTTGGCACTGGTGTTGACATCTCTCGTCTAGGTCTAATGGTGGTTAATGGTCAACCAAAAAACACATCCATTTACATTCAAGCTACCGGAAGAGTAGGCAGAAGTGCAGGCGGGCTTATTATAACATTTCTAAGGGCCTCTAGACCGAGAGACCTAAATCACTACGAATTCTTCTGTGCTTATCATAACCAGCTTTACAGGTTTGTAGAACCGGCTACTGTGATGCCTTTTTCACCGGGTGCTATTGAGAACGGAATCGGACCAGTAATTGTCTCTGTCCTTAGAAATATGAGGAACGACAATGGAAACGACTGGAGGAACAATCCTTCGTTGATGAACAACGGCAAGAATTTCTCAGAAGTGAAGAGAGTATGTGATGCCATTATTGAAAGAGCAAAATCCCAACCCCAGATGCGAATTCCGGTCGAAAAGGATGTTAAAGAATGTATTATCAGAAAACTGGAAGAGTGGGCAAAAGTGGCATTCGAAGCGGCAAATGAAAAAGAAAAACTATTCTACAACTCTTACGACAAGTATCGCAAACCGAACTTCCTTGTTTTGGGCGATCTCAAGCAATCCAACGATTTCAGTAGACACATTGCTTTTGGTGATACTCCTCAGTCACTAAGAGAAGTTGAAGGTACCTTTAGGCTGCAAATTGATGGAGGTTTATAGCATGAGTTTTCAAGAAATCCGTTCGTCAGAATTTATATATACACTCGGTCCAGGGGCTATTATTGAGACTACAGAAGGTCCAAGAATCATTCTCAATCTTAAGCAGGGATTATTCAAGAATTATGGATTCGATCCCCAAGAAAATGAAATATCTGATTCTCGTATGTCTTCAAATGAGCTGAATGGAGGAAGGATATTCCAGATTCCTGTGTCTGAAATGGGGAAGAACTACCTGTATTATACGCGTCCGTTTCCTTCGTGGAAATTATGTACTTCGTCTCATGTTGACAGCAAAAAGGGAAGTTTCTCGGTGCTCTATAGAGGACAAACATGTCCTGTCTGCGAAAAGGATTCGTTTAGTGAGCCTATCAGATTTGTAAGTGTTTGTCCAAAAGGTCATCTCGATGATGTAAACTGGGACTGGATTGTGCATGAAGGAGCTCCTTGCAGAAGGAATCCCTATTTCAAATGGTTCGGTGGGCCTGCTTCCCTTCATCTTGTAACAATAGAATGTGGATTCTGCGGCAAGAGCAAGTCGCTCAAGGACATTTATCTCGAAGGAAGTTATAGATGTTCGGGAAGAAGACCAGAAGTTGAAGAATTGAAGTCGACCAGACCTGTTAGAGAGAAATGTACCGAAAATGCCAGAGTGATTCAGAGGCAAGCCTCTAGCGTTAGATTACCAGTTATTAAGACTTTTTTCACAATTCCACCCGTTATTACGGAACTACACAAAATTCTTGAGTCCAACGACGCAATTCTTGCGTTGCTAATGGTCAACCATTACGACGAAGCAAAATTCGCAAGTGATATTCGGCTCTGGATAAAGAACAATCCAAGAAAAACGAACGGCGATTTCTTGAAGATACAGCAATACAGTTTTGGCGATATTGTAAGGGCCTACGTGGATCTCAGCACATATTCTTCTAGTACTACTGACCCCTATAAGCAAGAATTCGACGCTTTAGTTAAGGGAAGCAAAGAAGGGATTCCTTCTATAAGATCTCCAGAAACTGCTTCTAAGAGAGGAAAGAAGTACATTGAAATGGACCCAAACGATGCGTTAGATGTTAAATATACTCCTAGAGATGGAAAAACGATAGAGTTTCGGGTGGTCCCAATAAGGCATCTAAGAACTGTAACTGTTCAGAAGGGATACGTAAGGCTCCCAGGCGACAACGCCAAAGAGGTTGATATCGGGGCAGAGGTTTCAGAGCACGACAGAACGAAGTGGTATCCTGGAATAGAGCATTTTGGGGAAGGAATCTTCATTACGACAAAGAATACGCAGACACCTGTAATGCATAACGAAGTATCTGAGTACTGGTATTCCGCTTGGCAAGAAAGAGATAGCTACGATGCTTCTCTTTTCAGAAGTGAGAAGAAGTATGAGCTCACTCCAGAGTTTGTGTGGTGGCATACGCTCTCTCATCTTCTCATAAGAATAATATCTATATACGCGGGGTATTCATCTGCATCGATACGAGAGCGTATTTACTATGATGAGGGAGACTCAGTAACGGGAGGGATAATCATTTATTCTACTCAAAAGGGTGCTGATGGTACTCTTGGTGGTTTGATTTCCTTGGCTTCCTCAAAAGAAAAATTCTCTTCCATTCTAAACAAAGCATTTGAGCTTTCTTACACTTGTTCGAATGATCCATTGTGCAGTTCTTCAAAGGAGTTCTTTGGGAGAGAAAAAGTGTTTTCAGGTGCTTCCTGTTACGCATGTTGCATGCTTTCAGAGACATCGTGTGAACACAGGAATCTCTGGCTTGATCGCCACTTATTGAGCGGTGATACATAATGGAGTCTGCTTTTGTTACTTCTGGGGTCCTTTTCAGCGGTACTTCTTTTCGCTCCATTGGCCAAGTGATTATGGACTTAATTGACGAGACGGAGAAGGAACTTCTTATTGTTTCTTACACATTCTCTGATTCGGACTCTCGGATATTCGATCACCTGAACAGTGCTGTAAAAAGGGCTCTGAAAATAGATTTTCTTCTGGATAGACGATCTTTAGTTCTCGGAGATGCTCTGGATAGATTTGATAATGAACTTGGGATCAAACCGCATTATTTCGAAGACCTTGGAATAGGGAAGCTTCATGCAAAGGTTATCATTTCGGATAGAAGAAAGGCATTCATAGGATCTTCGAACATCACAATTGGAGGGACTTTGCTTAACCATGAAATAGGAGTGATCACCGCGGGTAGAGAAGTATGGATTCTTGCGGATTTGATTTACTCAGTAATTCATTCGTTGAGGCATTTGGATGTTGAATGATGCAATTCTGGATATTCTACAGAGAACCTTTTCAAAACTGCATTACAGTAATATCTATCATTACTATGAATTGGCGTGTACTCTGCTTGACCAGCAAGATCCGGTTAGAATTGCTCTAAGGAAGTGCCCGGGAGAAGAACTCCTCTGTATTCTGTCAGCATGCCTTGCCCTTTGTAGCAGAAGAATCTCAGATCCCTCTCATAAGAGCCCTAACTATGATTCCCTTGTTGGACGAAGGTTCTATTATACAGGATTGGAGACAAGAGCAAGGCAGATCCCTGTCCTTGAAGGATTCAGAATGGGTGTTCTTGAATTCAGCTTTCCGATACCTGCTACAGGTGCTAGGTCAAGAGGGACACTAAAAAGAACCTGCAATATCGAAACCCACAGATTTGTTGAAATATCTCAGGACTATGCAAGGACCAATAGTTTGACGAGGAGGCAAATGAGATTTCTTGACAAAGCACTTGCAGTATGGGATTTAATCTGTTCCGAGAAGAATGCCGGACATCTGATATCAAAAGAAAGGATCCACTTCACACTAGATGTGATTTCTGATAACGTTAACTCATTATTTAAAGCCATGTCAGGAGCGAATGTAATTCTCCCAGACGATAGTAAAATACCAATGCATTTGCTTTTCCCCTCTGTGAAACCAAAACATGTAGCTAACCGCCAATCTAGTCTGCTTATTCCGGTCATAAACGTATTTTCAAGTTTTGATCAACTTCTAAGGTATTACTCGGAAGCGAGATCAGACCTACTGATAATTGATGGTACTAGAAAATCCGTAGCATCCACTAATGAAATTGCCGATGCAATTGATACTGATATCCTGCCCCCCACCATTTTACTCTATCAGAAGCTTTGTCTGGATAGCATAAGGTTCTTCAACAACTCAGCAGTTGGCATCTATTCAGATTCAGAAAGCAATACAAGCTTTGAGGAAATTGTTTTAGAGGGGGACATCGCTCAGCTACTTAGCGACATATACGTTCTATCTCGAGAACTTAACACACTTCACAGATCATATGAATCTTATGATCTTCTTCATAGAGCTAGGAGGGCATTGATCTCAGTAACCACAAGTAGTGAGGAGTTGAATAATGAAATGCTTGATATAGTGGGGATCTTAATTCCTGAGCAAAAGGGCTTGTGGAACCTTCCTGGGAATCTGAGTTCACTTGTGGAGAGAATAGAGCGTTTTAGGAATAATGACTCAGATAATCTCTCTGGGGAAGTTAAGTCAAATTACCTGCGAGCACTTCTGTGCAGAGATTTCGATAAAAGCAAGTACTACGCTATTGCCGTTGATGAAGCTGATAAAGCGGATGTTGAAAGAATTATTGGTGAAAAGGGTTTGAAAAGTGTGGACGTGTTGTCCAGTTTGGAAGGCAGGTATGATAAGGAATACGAGGAAGTGTATTTATTCTTCTGGAACGCTGATCATGCTGATTCTCTTCTGTTCAGTAGGACTAAGAGAGTTTTCCATGTTCTCTATCCTCTGGAATCAAAATGGAGAAAGCATCACTTAGGAAGTTTCAAGCCTATTCGATATAGTCAGTACGAGAGGCAGTATCAAGGTGAAGGTTTCGATGAAATGGAATTAGCAGGATCTTTGACGAAAATGATTGATATTCATCTGGACTCTTATGTTGATGGTGAATCGTCAGACTTGGCCGACTCAAGCGACAGCAATTTTGAAGGCTACAGGATAGACTTAAGCAATAATAAGTGTTTTTATTCAACCGATAGATCCAGACTAAGAAGGGTCAATTATTCTGAAGAGATTATTGAGTCAGTATCTCCGAATGATCTTGAGGTAGGAGATACTGTTCTTTTCTTTACGGGAACTGACATGGAAATAATTGATTCAGTGTTTGAGAACATGGTCGCAAGAAGGCCTGACAAATACCTTGAAATCAAGAAGCTTTCATCAAAATGGAGGGACGCTCTTTTCAGAATTAAGTTCGAAAATTTGAGACGATTTGCTGCTCGGCTTAATACGTCCTTGGGGTATAAGCATCCTTTTCAGACAATTAGAAGATGGAAAGACGACACAAGAAGCATACGACCTCAGAAACTAGAGGTCATCGATCTGATAGCGGAATTTTCTGAAGACGAGGACTTTCGCTTGATTAAAGACAGAGTGAAAGCAGCGTGCAAGGCAGCTATGGCGCTTAGACTGATGATCGGAAAATCACTGATCTCGAGGACTTCACGATCGCTACTTGATGAGAATGATAGAATTGCACCCGAAATTGAGGACATAATGAACAGCGGTTCTCTTATATTTGCAGAGATTACAGCAATCAAGAGAGAGTTGAATATTCCCGGAAATCTCAAGAACCGGTTCCTCTAGATAACGAATCATCATCATGTTAAAGACTAGTGAAATCAGTTCTGGAAGAAACTTGACAAGTACTTCACTGTGGAAGAAAGTCTACCGGTTACCGGTCCTTCGAGTCTTTGCTGCAGAATATAAGTACCGGTAATTGCAGAGAGTGAATCCCTGAAATTGCAGAGGAGAATTGGCTCTTCCTCAATAAGTAGGAAAAGAGTGAAAGAATGCGTAGAATTGAGTAAGTCACTTATTTTATTATCGAAAGCGGATGAGGGAATTGGAAGAATTACTTAGGTCACTGGACCGGGATCTTGTATTGATTGAGTCTCGAGTGTATGAAGACAGAATAGAACTACATGCAAAGATGGGACGAGAAGAAGCAGTATGTCCATATTGTGGTGCGAAGTCAAAGAGTGTTCACACGATTTATCTGAAAGCATTTTCCGATCTACCTGTTCAGAGTAGACAGTTGACAATAGTACTTCAAAGGAGGGTATTCTTCTGCAAGAATACAGAGTGTGAGAAATCGAAATTCGCAGAGAGATTCAGTTTTGTTGACGATTACGGGAGAAGAACAAAGAGATTGAATGAAAGAATAATCGAGCTGGCGGCAAACATGAGTGCCCTGAAAGCTGAGGGAATAGTTAGTAATGGACTTACCGAAATATCCGACGACACGATTCTGAGGATGTTAAAAAAAACAGGTTATAAATAGAACGCTTCTCAAAACAGTCTGCATAGATGATTTTGCGACCAGGAAGGGCCACACATATGGCACAGTAATGGTGGACTATGAGACCTCGAAGGTTGTAGATATGATTCCATCAAGGGATACTGGCGAAGTTACAGAGTGGTTGAGAGGATATCCCGAAATAGAAGTGGTATCAAGAGATGGGTCAATAGGATATGCGAAGGCTGTAGCAGAAGCTTTGCCCGGGGCACTACAGGTAAGTGATCGTTTTCATCTGGTTAAGAACCTTATGGATGGAGCAAGCGAGTATATTAGGCGCACAATACCTCCCAGAATAAAGCTGAAAGAAGTAGTTGGCGAAAATCAAACAGTGAGAAAACTTACCAAGGCCGAAATCAAACGTAGAGAAACAGAAGAAGCGAAGAATGAGCTTGTTGGGACTGTCAAAGAAATGTACCTGAAGGGATACTCAGTAAGTGCCATTTCCAGAGAACTGAAGATAGATTGCCGGACAGCAAAAAAATACGTTAAGCATCAGGGAAGGATGCTGAGCGCCTCAAGAGAAAGAAGAAGCATACTCGACCCATACAAAGAAACTATAATCACTCTTAATCATGAAAGAAAGACAATAGCCAGCATATTCAGAGTCATCGTTAAAGAAGGATATAAAGGTTCATACAGGAATTTGAACGCATTCTTGGCTGAATACAACGAAGGTTTGGGAAGAAGGCACAGAAAGACTTCTCCCGAAAAGATTCTTAGAAGAGGACTGTTGATCTCATTTCTACACAATGATATCTCAAGGTTCAAAGTGGAAGATCAAGAGAAGATAGAAGAGTATCTCAAGACAAACAAGAACCTTCAAAACCTCTGCTCGGCAGTTAACGACTTCAGAGACATATTTAGAATTAAAGATGATTCAAGGCTCGAAATCTGGTTGGAAAAAGTAAAAAAGTTCAATATCCGTGAGCTAACAACCTTTGCCAGGGGAATAGAAAGAGACATTGAGGCAGTTAAGAATGCGATCAGGACTGAGTTCAGCAATGGAGTCATAGAAGGCGTCATAAACAAGCTTAAGGTGATTAAGCGGATAATGTACGGGAGATGTTCATTTGAACTATTGCGATTGAAGGTGATCATGAGTTAATTCATATAATCTGAGGAAGAGCCGGAGAATTCCCTGTTAATGCAAGAGCCATTGCAACTTCCCCCGGAATTACCTACCCTTGTAGTTAGGACACTATGAGG
>NZ_JPGZ01000023.1:0-24396 GCF_003351125.1 Mesotoga sp. Brook.08.YT.4.2.5.2. | reverse complement strand
CTCTACCCTCATTCTATACTCTCTACTTCCTCTCTTATGACAATACACGAGGATGACCAAAGCAAGAAAAGGCTGTCATCCCGTAGAGCCTGCCCTGCTGAGCGCCTCTTCAGTCATCCCGTGATGCACCTGCACGGGATCTGCTTTTTCTCCCTAGTAGTCCCGAATAGGGTTTCTCTCGAAGTGAAGCTTCATCTCAAACTCAAAGCGTCTTCTCGCTCAAAGATCCGCTGTACGCTTAAAAACGGTGAACCCGCTGAGCGCTGTGGAGAACCGTCCTTCGTGAAGAACGGTTCTTCGTTCCGACGCTTCGCGTCCAGGTTCTTCGTTCTTGGTCAAGCACATCTCGTCTGAACCTGATTCAGAATCTCGATCTAAGATCAGTTACAAGTGGAGAACCGTCCTTCGCTGAGACCCAAGCCCAGATCCTGAACAGGAGCACTTCAGGATGACGTGAAGGACTGTCATCCCGATATGAAACTGATCGGGATCTTGAATGTAAAAGCGAAAATAGGGACTGACAGGCTCCTTATGTCTGTCCCACTTTTCGCGTACTGGAAGAACAGTTTTTTAGCTTTTGCTTTTATAACATGCAGCGTGACACTTGCAACTGACGGACTTCTCGCAGGACGGCGGACCGTTGACCTTCAACGCAGTGTTCGTCAGCGCTCAGCGAAAAGCGGGCTTTGTTGCCTCCTGCCGAAGGCGGCATTGCGACCTGGCGTGGTCTTCGCCAGCCTTGCGTCCCGGCATGATCCTTTGCCGGCATTGCGTCCGCCGATGCTTTTCGGCGCCTTGCGTCTAATCAATTAGGATTACTTCCCGACGAAGTCGGCCTGGCCTCCTGCCGAAGGCAGCCTTGCTGCCTTGACCACATTCTCAAACTAACGGACATATTCATTGTGTCATACAATGGAGGCAAAGTATGATAAGTACTATGACACATGATATAATATTTTCTGGGAGGGGATCGATATGCTGGACGGGAAAGCTTTGGGCTCTAGATTAAAGGAAATACGAGAGAAAAACTCAATAACCCAGAGTCAGCTGGCAGAGTATCTCAAGGTAGATCAGAGTTACATCTCGAAATTTGAGAGCGGGCAGCGACAGATCTCCATGGTTTCTCTAGAAAAGCTTGCTCATCTTTTTGGTCTGCCTGTCGAATCCTTATTGGAAGAGCACGTCGACTGCGAACAGACGCCGTTTGCAATGAGGGCAAGAGAGCTGGCATCTGAAGACCTAGAGTCAATCGCTGTCATAAACCGGATTGCTCTTAATTTGATTGACATGCAGAAGTTGTCGAAGGTCGAGCTAGAACATGCCTGAAGATATCCGGATAAATGCAAATGCCCTTTCACTGAGAAGACAACTTGGAGAAGACCCCTACTCTCCAATCGACATTTTCGCTGCATTAGGCAGTATTGATGACCTAACTCTTGTCTACTACCCTCTGGGCAAGAGAATCAGCGGAATTTGCCTAAGAGCTGAGGACAACAAGATAATAGTTGTCAATTCTGAGCAAACATATGGCAGGCAGCGCTTCACTGCAGCTCATGAACTCTGCCACATCTATTTCCACGAAGATCTTCATAAAGTGATCTGCCCTTTCGCCTTCGATGAAAAAGACCCTGCCGAAATTGAAGCAAACAAGTTTGCATCTTATTTCCTGGCACCGTACGAATCATTAAGAGAATTCCTTAGCAAGCGTATCCAGAAGAGCGGAAGGATTTCACTCGAAAACGTAGTCGAGACCGAGCAGTACTATGGCTTAAGCAGACAGGCAACGCTAATCAGACTGATGAAGGAAGGATATATTACGGAAGAAGAAGCGTCTGAAATGCAAACTGGAGTCATCAAATCCGCTCAGGGGTTAGGTTATGATGTAACCCTCTACAAACCCTCTTCTGAAGAGAAGAAGACAATGACTCTCGGAAAGTACGTGAAGCTTGCGGAAGCACTGAGAGAGAGAGAAGCAATCTCCGAAGGACTTTATGAACAATACCTCCTCGATGCTTTCAGGCCAGACATAGTATACGGAACTGCAGAAAACGAAGAGAGATATGATTGAACAAATATTCTTTGATACTGACTGCATCTCTTCATTCTTGTGGGTCGACAGAACTGGCATACTGCTCAATCTCTACGGAAAGCAGATCATCCTGCCAGAACAGGTATTGGATGAGCTTTCAAATCCAAGCGTACGTCATCTGACGACCAAAGTGAATCACTTACTGTCTCAGAATCAAATCGGAACGGAGAAAATACTTGTCGGCACAGAAGAATCAAAACTCTACTATATGCTCACAAGAAACCCGCAATTTGGGCAGAAACGCATAGGAAGAGGTGAGGCTTCTGCAATTGCATTAGCAAAGACACGAAAAGGAATACTGGCCAGCAACAACCTGAAGGACATTCAATACTACATTGAACTGTATCGACTCAGGAATCTTACAACTCCTATGATTCTTCGCAATGCATTATTGAGAAGATTAATCGATGAAACTGAAGTCAATACTATTTGGGTTAAGATGATAAACAGAAGAAGGAAACTTCCCAACGCGACGTTTACCGATTATCTCGAATCACTTAAGTGAACGTGAAGAGATTGCCACCTCGCGTCTGTACCGTTTTTCGCGACCTCTCGCCCTGAGAGCCGCTGTACGCTTTAAAACATGGTTCGCCGTTGACCGTTCAAGATCATGAACCCGTTCACCGCTAAGACCATTCGATCGAGAAAGAGCACTGTCGAGACGTTCGCTGCGCTCACGAGAAGACGAGAAGCGAAAATAGGGACTGACAGGTTCCTTATGTCTGTCCCATTTTTCGCGTACTCGAAGAACAGTTTTTTTTAGCTTTTGCTTTTATAACATGCAGCGTGACACTTGCAATTGACGGACTTCTCGGAGAACGGTGAACCGATAACGGACAACCATTTTCTTATTCAACTTGCACCTTGGAACTTGCAACTGTCGTTCGGAGGACGGTGGACCGTTGACCTTCAACGTAGTGTTCGTCAGCGCTCTGCGAAAAGCGGGCATTGCGACCTGGCGTGATCTTCGCCAGCCTTGCGTCCCGGCATGTTCTTCGCCGGCATTGCGTCCACTGATGCTCCTCAGTGCAATGCGTCTGATCCTAGAGCGGTTTTCATCCCCGCGAAGCGGGCATTGCGACCTGGCGTGATCTTCGCCAGCCTTGCGTCCCGGCACGATCTTTGCCGGCCCTGCGTCCGCCGATGTTCTTCGGCGCCTTGCGTCCCCGGACGTTTCTCCGGGCATCACTTCCCCGCGCTTTTAGGTATAATTAGATGAAATGCAACTTATAGTGTGGTGACGTATATGGCGCAGATCAACTTTGACAAGTTCAGACTTAAAGACATACGGATCGCTGGATATAGGCCATTCAAAGATTTCCGAGTTGGTCTTACCAGTCTTGAGGTATTGATCGGCGCAAATGCGTCTGGAAAATCAAGCCTGATGGAATTGTTGCGCTTTCTGCGTAATAGTGCGTACCAGGAAATACCATCGGAGATAATCGAGGGATCTTCAGGAATGAGGATTTTTCACATCCCAGGTGAAGACCGCATCGAATGGGCAGCGTCGATCGATGCAGGTTTGAGTGCCGATGTGGTTTATTCTGGAAGAATAGTTGGTCCCATGGGTTCTATACGAGTCGACCACGAAAGAGTTGAAACTTCCAGGCCGTTATCCACGAAGTACGATCAGCCGTTTCTATACATGGAGTTGAGAAATGGTGAAGGGATGATTTACGAACCGAGCCACAAAAAACTGCAAGAGCAGAAGATCAAGCTTCTAAAGGCAAATCAGCTGGCAATAAGCACGATGAACAATCCTGGACTCTTCATGCTATATAATCTGCGTGAGTACATTCAAAGATGGAGGTTCTATAACTCCTTCGGAATAAGTAACGAACAGCTCAGGCGTCCCTCCATTACTGAACAGGAACCGATGCTTCATGAGAACGCTGGCAATTTGAGTGCAGTACTTCTTTATCTACAGACAGAGTACCCAGAGACCTTTGAAAAATTGAAGTTCTATCTTGGGCTGATGCTGCCCAGTTTCAGAAATATCACTGTTAAGGCTAGAGGGGGGCCTGGCCAAGTTATGGCATTTTGGTCAGAGGGCTCCGTTGGAGAAGAACTGACATTGGCCGATCTTTCGGATGGAACACTAAGGATACTATGTTGGACCCTCATATGTGTTCACCCATTCCCACCAACTCTTGTTTTTGTTGACGAACCTGATCAAGGAATCCATCCTCGAGTGTATCCGATTTTGGCCGAACTATTCAAAAAGCTTAGTGACAAGACGCAGGTTTTGCTCACTACTCATTCATCATATTTCCTTTCCATGTTCGATATTGAGAATATTCTTGTGCTGAAGAAGGAAGATGGCGACATTAAATCATTCAAGCCGTCAACTTCACAAGCCCTCATCGACAATCTCAAAGAATTCGGAGATCAGGAGCTAGAGATAATGCACCGATCCGGGGAGTTTGAGATGATAGGAAAATGAACCAACTGATAGTCTATGTCGAAGGAGAGTCTTATAAACTCGCCCTGACGACACTCTTGAAGCCCTTAATTGATAAGAAGAACTTAGAAGGCATCGCTATAGAATTCGCAAGTGTTGGTCAGTCGGGCAACATGTCGAACAACAAGAGGGCACTATTGGTCAAGTATCCGAAAAAAGCGTATTGGATCATAAAGAATAACAGGGAAAGTGCGGTAGCTTTGTTGCCTGACCTCTATCCATACAATGTTGGGGTTCCTCACGCGAATTACTCGCAGTTGCGCGAATTCGTTCTGAAGTCGTTTGGCTCTTTGCTTTCCGCTCATGAAGAGGATTTTATGAGCAGGTTCGAAGTGTTCTG
Organism: Mesotoga sp. Brook.08.YT.4.2.5.2.; assembly: GCF_003351125.1. Classification (NCBI taxonomy): domain Bacteria; kingdom Thermotogati; phylum Thermotogota; class Thermotogae; order Kosmotogales; family Kosmotogaceae; genus Mesotoga; species Mesotoga sp. Brook.08.YT.4.2.5.2. Next base: position 19,506 of record NZ_JPGZ01000023.1, on the reverse strand, counting down.
CTTCAAACACGATCTTGAGGTCTTGTTACTTGCGGCTTTTGAACAGCTTCAAGAACACCTTGGAATAAGCATCCACGAAACATGGAAGAGAGAAGTGGAAGAACAGGATGACAACAATCCTCCCAAGAAAATCATCCAGAGTCTCTTTCGAAAAGCGAAGAAGCGATACGGGGTAACAACGGCTGCTGAAATACTCAGAAATGCATCATTGGAAGACATTCGCTCGAAATGCCCTCAGAGCTTTGCTCCATTTGTAGAATACATAGAGAAACTTACGCCCTGAATCGACAGTCATCATTGCAAGAATCAATCCACTTATATGGTCATCCCGTATCGCCTGCTCTGATGTGCACCTGTTCAGGGCACCTGCACGGGATCTCGCCCTGAGAGCCGCTGAACGCTTAAGAACAAGGACCCGCTGAACGCTGACGAAGACAACGTTGTCGGTCAACGGTCCCCCGTCATCCGAGAAGAGCATTTCAAGAGACTTATAGAGTTTATCGGTTTTTGCTCTACGACTCGCTACTTGTCACTTGCAACTGTTTCAAAGACCGAGATCCTGGCCAGTAGCACGCCAGGATGACCCAAAGCAAGAAAAGGCTGTCATCCCGATATGCAACTGATCGGGATCTCGAATGTAAGAGCCGCTGAACGCTTTTAAACATGGTTCGCCGTTGACCGTTGAAGATCATGAACCCGTTCACTGATAAGACCGTCGAGAAAGAGCACTGTCGAGCCGTTCGCTTCGCTCACGAAAAGACGAGAAGCGAGAATAGGGACTGACGAGCTCCTGACGTCTGTACCGTTTTTCGCGTCCTCTCGCCCTCTCTTTCTCTCTCCTCTTCCCGCTCTTCCGAAGGACGGGTTTATGCTCCTGGACGAAGGTCGAAGGACGGCTCTCTGCACACTCTTATGAAGGAAGAACTGCTCTTGTTCTCAAAAATGGAGTCCCTATTTTTCCCATAAACAACCAACGAAGAACAAAGCTCCTAGCTCTGGAACGAGGAACTTGGGCGCAGCGCGCCGGAACCGCTCTTTCGCCCTTGAGAAAATGGTGTCCCTATTTTCAACCGAAAGAAAGAAGAAACGGATAGTTATAAGTTCATAACTTCCTGCGAAATGTGGCGCTTAAGCGCGAGAAGCTCTTTTGGAGCAGTAGATTGTTCATGCTGATAATTCCCAATTTTCTTGGCCAAGTCGAGATCCATTTCTTCTGAGGATGCGTACTTTTTATTGACAAGATATCCCCTAAGCATTCTGAAGATTTCCTTCCCTGAGAACTCAGCCTTCCAAGTACCGCTTTCCAGATAACCTTTAGTCAATTCAATGCTGTTGTCGATCAGCTCTCGGATCTTTTCCTTGTCTATGAAACTGTGAACTCGACTCTCGATTTCCGTGAACCACTTCTAATTTACAATATACTCAAGAACCGCTTTTCTAGATCCAATGTTAAGTCCCGGGAAGGAGGGGAAGTCAGCTACCAAATGACCTCTAATTATTGATATTGTCCTGCAGCATGAGAACCACCAGAGAAGCTCTTCGGCAAATCTAAACGCTCTTTCCGCTATCTCATCTACGTTTCGCTCTTGGAAGAAGTCAGTTGACGAATGACTCAAAGCGTCTTAATCAAGAAGATAGTTCTCTATTTCAAATACCGGTAAGATAAAGACTGCTTCATTAGATAATACTTGGATCCAGCTATCATAATTGCTCGTTCCAAAGTCACGATCGATAAGGCCAAATACGTTTCTAAAGCCCGCAGTCCTAAGATCGTGAGTGACAGCTCTGACAGATTCTCTTCCATAAGCAACAAGTATATAGAAGTACTTATCATCTGGTTGCCAGATCCGTATCAAATATTCCTTAGTTAGGACGTCCTCGACAAGAAAAACTACAGGTGCGGTCAGCAACAACGACTCGAGTTCAATTGAAACAGTTTTCACTTCAAATAATTCTTTCCCTTCAATTTTATTCGCGGATCATCCGGCTGTAACAATGTGAAGCGCTGATAGCTCATCGCTGAATCAAGAACTTCTTTTGAATGCGTGGCGCAAATAATCTGTGTCTTGGGTAATAGCTTTCTCAGCACCCTTAACACAACACGATGCCAGGTTGAATGGAGATGTAATTCCGGCTCGTCGATGAAAAGAAAATGTGTATCTGTTTCCCTTGTTGCAAACCAGCCTATCATAGTCAATACTTCGATTTCTCCGGAGCTAAGAGCGTCCACAGGAATCAACCCTCCAGTATGGACATCCCTAATGAAAAGATCAAAACCTTCATCTATAGACTCGCTGACAGGTCTAACTTCAAAACGGTTCTCACTTTCCGGATAGAATTCCCTCCAACTATCATTTATCAACTGGAAGACCGTGGGTTCGATATCTGAAAACATCCGCTGAGATTCAAAAGCTCTTCTTGCTCTCAAGTTTATAAGATGCTGCTTGATTAACCAGAGGCGGTTCTGCTCAGTAGCTTTTGGACGCTTTCCCTTCTTTCCAGCAGTAATCGGGAGACTCCCCATCAGCTTAGGCTCACGCCACGAAGAAAAATACTCAACACCAATGCCGTGAAGAGTGCGAGATATCTGCTTTTCTCGACTCTTCGAGGAAGCCACGAGTTTTTCTCCTGAGTCCATTTGCAGAAAAATCTCGAAATCTGCTGCACCTGATCTAATGTCACTGTCTGTTCTCTCTCCAAATAGATCGCTTCTCCCCAGAGAGAGAAGGCAGGCTTCCAAAACACTCGTCTTTCCAGACCCATTAGGGCCAGCAAACACGGCTAAATCAAGAGAATTTCCAGATGGATTAACAAGATCAAGCTCAAGTTCTTCAATCCCTCGGAAGTCTTTTATATGGATTCTCTTTATATTCATCTAGACCGCCTCTCGTTATCTGCCATCACACAAATTATATAACAACTGCTACGTGAGGTAGAACACTAGTAGCTTTTACTGATCATCCTCAAGATCAATCGAGAAAGAACATTTTTGAGACACTCGCTGCGGCTCACGAGAAAGCTCCAGTTGATACGTCAACCGTTGACGGTTGACCTGAGAGGCTTTCTTCGCAGCAGCATCACTTCCCGACGAAGTCGGCCTTGCGTCCCCGGACGTTTCTACGGGCATTACGTCTTATTTCCCAGTGACTGGTTCTTCTCTCTTCTCTCGTGAGCGTAGCGAACCTCTCGCCAACGCTCTTTATTGATCTATTTCGGAGGACGGTGGACCGTTGACCTTCAACGCAGTGTTCGTCAGCGCTCAGCGAAAAGCGGGCTTTGTTGCTTCCTGGCGTGATCTTCGCCAGCCTTGCGTCCCGGCACGATCTTTGCCGGCATTGCGTCCGCCGATGCTTTTCGGCGCCTTGCGTCCACTGATGTTCCTCAGTGCAATGCGTCTGATCTTAGAGCGGTTTTTCATCCCCGCGAAGCGGGCCTTGCGACCTGGCGTGATCCTTGCCAGCCTTGCGTCCCGGCACGATCTTTGCCGGCATTGCGTCCACTGATGTTCTTCGGCGCCTTGCGTCATATCTTCTCTCTAGTGTTCTTCGCCTTCAGATACTTACTCATAGCAACTATCTTATGTGATAGATCTTCGATTCGTTTATGTAAAGAAGAAAAGTCTTCTTCTGATAGATAAGCAATTTCTCGAGCTACGTAAAGCTGAGTAGTCAGTTCATACAATGAACCTCTAGCAGTATTGAGAAAATGAACGAAGTCCTTTGCGGTTGATCTTCCTTTACCTTCAGCAATATTGGAGGGAACAGAAACCGCTGCTCTTCTTATCTGATCGGTAAGGCAATAAACCTCTCTTCTTGGGAACTTTTCGGTGATAACATACACATCCTTTGCAAGTGAGACTCCGAGTCTCCAGATTTCAAGATTCTCAATATCCATCATCTATCCTCCTCATAATAAGCTGAGGATAATATATCATCTGAAGAATCCCCCCTTCAAGTAGGTGTTTTTTCGTTCATCTTCTATGTTCTTAGCTTCCTGCCGAAGGCAGCCTTGCGTCCCGGCATGTTCTTTGCCGGCATTGCGTCCCGGCATGTTCTTTGCCAGCCTTGCGTCCGCCGATGTTCTTCGGCGCCTTGCGACCACTGATGCTTCTCAGTGCAATGCGTCTGATCTTAGAGCGGTTTTTCATCCCCGCGAAGCGGGCCTTGCGACCTGGCGAGGTCTTCGCCAGCCTTGCGTCCCCGGATGCTTTTCCGGGCATTGCGTCCGCCGATGTTCTTCGGCGCCTTGCGTCTAATCAATTAGCATCACTTCCTGAAGTTTCTTCGACAGTTCTTCTCAACCGTTCCGGCGAGTGTGATAGAATTTCCGTGAGGTGATACTATGCAAGACCTAGAAAACGTTATACAAGCATTGCGTGAAAGCCTTCCCGAACTAAGAGATCGTTTTTCTGTTTCGAAGATAGGGGTTTTTGGTTCGTATGTGAAAGGAAATCAGAACGACGCCAGCGACGTTGATATCTACATAGAGTTTGATAGGGTGCCTGGTTTAAAATTCATGGAGCTCGCGGAGCAGCTTGAACGAATCGTACGAAAGAAGGTTGATTTACTAACTCCTCGTGGATTGAAAAGCATACGAAACGCCAGAATTAGGCACGATATAGAGCAGTCTATAAGATATGTCTAGGAGAGAAATAGCTGAGATCCTTGAGGATATAGTCGACAGCATAGAACGAATCACAGCCAATGTAGACAATATGTCATATGATGAATTCATGGCAGATTTGAAGACTCAGGATGCAGTAATCAGAAACATTGAGATAATAGGAGAAGCAGCAAAACAACTTCCATATACCTTCACAGTAGCTCACAGCGATATTCCTTGGAGAGCACTAGCTGGAACAAGAGACCGGCTGATTCACGACTACTCAGGTGTCAACTATGACATAGTGTGGGCGGTTATTGTGAGTGACTTACCTTCTCTTCGAGCGAGGATACGTGAAATACTTCAGACTGAGGAAAACTGAAATGAATTGCCGAACATGATCTTTGCCTGTCGAGCCTCAATCCACAAGTTCGCGAAAGACCTTGCTTTTCTCCCTGTTCTTCGTAGTCTCGAATAGGGTTTCTCTCGAAGCGAAGCTTCATCTCAGACTCAAAGCGTCTTCTCGCTCCATCGCTCTCGGTTCAAGAACGAGATCCTGGCCTGAAGCGCGCCAGGATGACCCAAAGCAAGAAAAGGCTGTCATCCCGATATGTAACTGATCGGGATCTAGTTCCTTGAAAAACGGTTCCGAAAACCCGTTGAATACTTTGAAGAACCAACGAAGCGAAAATAGGGACTGACCGGTTCCTTTGGTCTGTCCCATTTTTCGCTGGAAGAACAGTTTTTTTTTAGCTTTTGCTTTTATAACATGCAGCGTGACACTTGCAACTGACGGACTTCTCGGAGAACGGTGAACCGATAACGGACGACCATTTTCTTATTCAACTTGCGTCTTGGAACTTGCAACTGTTTGCGTTTTTCGCACCCAAAAAGATCGAGATCCTGGCCAGTAGCATGCCAGGATGACCTGAAGAAAGAGTATGGTTCCCCAATGAGCCTGCCCTGATGAGCGCCTCTTCAGTCATCCCGTGATGCACCTGCACGGGATCTCGCCCTGAGAGCCGCTGATCGCTGCTAAAGACAACGTTGAACCAACAAAAGCTTCCCCGCGAAGCGGGCCTTGCGTCCCCGGACGTTTCTCCGGGCATTGCGTCCTGGCATGGTCTTCGCCAGCCTTGCGTCCACTGATGCTTCACAGTGCAATGCGTCTGATCTTAGAGCGGTTTTTCATCCCCGCGAAGCGGGCATTGCGACCTGGCGTGATCCTTGCCAGCCTTGCGTCCCGGCATGTTCTTCGCCGGCCTTGCGTCCGCCGATGCTTTTCGGCGCCTTGCGTCTAATCAATTAGCACCACTTCCTGCGCAGCAACATCACGTCATGAATTGATCGCCGACGCCCTTCGGCGCCGTTTGCACTAAGGCTTTCTGCTATAATACAATCAGTTGGCTACAAGGGGGTGAGCTAGTTGGAAGGCGCCATAAAAAGACTCACACTCACCAATTTCACGGCATTTCGAAAACTTGATCTGGAGTGCTCGCCTGGAATAAACATCTTAATTGGATCCAACGCAACAGGCAAAACTCATATCTTGAAGTGCATCTATGCGTCTTGCGATATTACGCGAACCAAAGAGGACTTTGCAAGCAAACTTCTGAGAGTCTTCCTGCCTTACGGAATGAAACTTGGTAGGCTGGTGAGAAGGCAGCAGAGAAGCAGCCGCGCATCAATTGTTGTGGAAAACATGAAAGAGAACAAGATTGAGCTTTCCTTTTCTAACCACGTCAAAAGCTCTTCGTCGGCTAGTGTGAAGGGGCAGGAAAAGTGGTTGAAGACGCCCATTGAATGTGCATACATCCCGGTAAAAGAGATGCTTGCGCACGCACCGGGTTTTAGATCACTGTATAACAGCAGAGAGATTCATTTTGAAGAAATCTATCCAGATATCATCGACAGAGCTTACAAACCTATTTTGCGAGGGCGCGTCGATCAAGATCGACAACAGATTCTGACTTTGCTTCAGGACTGTATGGATGGAAGAGTGACGGTGAAGGACGAGGAGTTCTTCCTAAAGAACACACAAGGAAACCTCGAGTTCTCTCTGCTTGCTGAAGGTTTGAGAAAGTTAGCGCTTCTGTGGCTCTTGATCCAGAATGGTACCTTGCTGGAAGGCTCCATTCTCTTCTGGGATGAACCAGAGAGCAACTTGAATCCAGAAATGATAGCTTCAGTTGTGGGAATTCTGCTGAGACTCCAAAGACTAGGAGTGCAGATATTTCTCGCTACCCATGACTATGTAGTGCTGAAGCAGTTCGATCTTCAAGCCGAAGAGGAAGACAGGATCAGATACCACTCCTTGAAAAGAAAAGAGACAAAGGAGATAGTTTGCGAGAGTGAAGATAGTTACGATAAATTGGGTTCGAATTCAATATTGGCTACATATGAGAAGATGTACCACGAACAGATTATGAAGACAATGGGTGTTCAAATTGACTCGATACCTTGAAGGCGGTTATGAATTTGACTTCGGAGCAGTCCAAGTAGAAAAACTGGATAGTGAGGGGCGATCTCTGCCAATTGGTATGTCATTCGTTGATTTCGTAGTCTACGAAGAATCTAGGACGATTCTGATCGAGGTCAAAGACCCATCCCAGAAGGGAGCAACGGCCAAAGAGAGAGAGGAATTCCTCAGACAGATTCAGCAAAACACACTCATAAACGAGTCGCTGGTCCCAAAAGGAAGAGATTCCTACACCTATCTTCATCTTATGAACCAAATCCGGAGAAGATTGTTATATATAGTCATTCTTGGAATGGAGAAATATGATGAAAGTTTTGATTCTGCGCTCATCTTAGGGTTTCAGGATCGTCTAAGACAGAGATTGAACAAAGAAACGGAAGTCCCGTGGAAAATCAAGTACATTGATGACGTACTTGTGCTGACAACAGAAAAATGGAGTGAGGTCTTCCCAAACTATAAAATAAGTAGGCCGGGAAATAAGCCTACATGAGAAACATTTCGCTACGAACGACTACTGAGCATAGCCTTGAACCGGAAGATCCAGTTTTCGCGGGACGACAGAAGAACCGCTGAACGCTTAAGAGCAAGGACCCGCTGATCGCTCTAAAACATGGTTCGCCGTTGACCGTTCAAGAGGAAAGATCTGTTCTTCGTTCCAAAGCGAGGATCTGTTCTTTGTTCTTGGCCAACCACCAACCACGTATCACCAATAACCGCTCTTAGCGCCAAGCTTCATCTCAAACTCAAAGCGTCTTCTCGCTCCATCGCTCTCGGTTCAAGAACGAGATCCTGGCCAGAAGCGTACCAGGATGACGTGAAGGACTGTCATCCCGATATGAAACTGATCGGGATCTCGAATGTAAGAGCCGCTGTACGTTGGAGAGAACCGCTGAACGCTAAAAAACGGTGAACCCGCTGAACGCTGCTAAAGACAACGTTGAACCAACAAAAGCTTCCCCGCGAAGCGGGCATTGCGACCTGGCGTGGTCTTCGCCAGCCTTGCGTCCCGGCACGATCTTTGCCGGCATTGCGTCCGCCGATGTTTCTCGGCGCCTTGCGTCTTATTTCTCCAGTGACTGGTTCTTCTCTCTTCTCTCGTGAGCGTAGCGAACGTCTCGACAGCGCTCTTTCTCGATTGATCTTATCGGAGGACGGGTTTACTCGGAGAACGGCGGACCGTTGACGGTGGACTTGAGATGCTTCCTGCCGAAGGCAGCCTTGCGTCCCCGGATGCTCCTCCGGGCATTGCGACCTGGCGTGATCTTCGCCAGCCTTGCGTCCCCGGACGCTTTTCCGGGTATTGCGACCTGGCGTGATCCTTGCCAGCCTTGCGTCCGCCGATGTTCGTCGGTGCCTTGCGTCCCCTCACTCCTCACTCAGATAATCGAAGAATGTTTACAATAGCATTGTTAACTAAACCTTGACTCAAGTTCGAATGGAATCTATAATTGACCTTGAAGGCTCTCAGATACCTATAAACATGTCTCTTCGGATTCGAAGTGAATTGGGCGATTGATTGTCAGATGTTAACATATAATCAAATATATTCTCGACTTACAAACCAAGTGTTAAGCTCCAGTGAGTGTCATCCTAAGAAAAACGTAAGTCTGTCTCATTGTATAATTGAATCAGAAGACTGATTATAGTGAACAAGGAGGGGTGAGTGTGGTAGGAAGAATAGCAAGACTGAAGTACTTTGTCGCTTCTTTTCTGTTCGCTGCCCTTTTCTTCATCCAGTCACTTACGCTCACATGGACTCCCAGATTTGCCTTTCAAGCTCTTATACTCAATGTAGCTATCATGCTCGGCATATACGCCTTCAGAGGCTTCGATAACTCAACAACATACTCTCTAATCTCATGCATCGTCTCATACATTTCAGGAACGATCCTCGGCATTCTCTTTGCCCTCATCCCGATCATCCTTTTCACTCCAAGGCTCCCGAGGCTGACATTCGGCGTAACGGCTCTCGTTGCAGCCTTAGTCTTCCCGCTTCTCTCATGCATGATGATGAGATATTCGATTAAGCGTCTTCCCCCGAGAAGATATCTCGTCATAGGCAAAGAAGAAGAGCTCGCCCCAATCCTCGAAGAAGTCGAGAAGGCCTCGATGGGCAAGTTCGAAATCTACAGCTATATGAACCCGACAGCCGCTTCCCTCATACAGGCCATAACATTCGAAGAGACAAAGCCTTTCGATGCGATATTGATCGGGGATCCAAAGCTTGCAGAATCAGTTCAGCCAGTGTTGAATGAAGCGATCACTAATAGAACCTCTATAGAGTATTTGCCTACTCTGGTGGAAAACTCACTTCACAGAATACCAGTGGAGATCATTGAAAGATTTAAAGACTACTATCAGATCGTATTTTCTGAAGCCAGGATTTCGAGAAGAATCAGGGTGGCTGACATCATCTTTTCAGGTGCACTCCTTGTTCTCTTTTCTCCGTTCATACTTTTCAGTATCTTCTACATATTGATCCGCGATGGCAGACCGATCTTCTTCAATCAGCCGAGACATGGCTTGAACGCGAAGATATTCAGAGTGTACAAGTTCCGCACAATGGATGACCCGAAAGATGGAGAGGACAAACCCGTTACGACTAAGAGCGGGAAACTGCTGCGAATGACCCGACTCAACGAGATTCCTCAGCTCTTCTCCGTTCTCAAAGGCGATATGAGCATAGTAGGCCCCAGGCCGGATATTCCATCGACCTATGAATACTGTACCAGAGAGATACCTTTCTACAGATTCAGAACGAAAGTAATGCCCGGGATAACGGGACACGCCCAGGTTGTATATAGATATGTTGACAAACTAGAATACGAAACCTTTGCCAGGAGGCTTTCATATGATCTATACTATGTTAAGAACTTGGACTTCAGGCTGTACCTGGCTACTATGCTTCGTACAGCAGAAGTAATGATCTTTCGAAGGGGTGCTAAATAGTGTCGAAAGTCTTGGTATCGAACGTGGAGAAATGGCTAACGCCTCATCTGGAAAGAGCCTTCCAGATAGACTATACAGAACAGCTAAAACACCCGAATTACAGCAGTTTCGATCCGGATATTCCTTACATAATCGGTTTCGAATACATAGGAGAATTTACGGATATCGGTTCTCTTGGCGATGTGCTCACACTTGCAGCTCAGTCAAACAAACTCAAGACGATCGTCTATCTCTCTTCCTACGGAGTGTATGCTCCCAAAAAAGGCCAGTTCAAAGAGTCGGATGTAGTGTGCCCGAAGAACTTCGTAGGAACAAGAGCCGCGATCCTTGAAGATATACTCGTCTATCTAGCAAATAGATATTCTCTCGATCTTACGATCTTGAGACTATTCAACCCTTACGGCCCGTATCAACTATCGCCTTATGTTGTTCCGACCGTCTTAGAGAGAATCGCCTCCTCCGGAACAGTCAACATAGGAGATTCAGAGAAAGTCCGCGACTTCTTCTATATCTCCGATCTCATAGATTTGATTAGTCTCATCCTGGAGAAAGATCCCAAAGGAATTGACATCTTCAATGTAGGCTCGGGCAATCCAATATCTATCAGCACACTTATTACAAGAGCACAGGAAATAACCGGCGGCGAATGCGACGTCCTCTTCGACGCCACAAAGCTCCGCGAAGAATACGACTACGATTACGCAGTTGCAGACATAAGCAAGATAAAGAAAGAGCTCGGCTGGGAGCCGAAGGTAAGCCTCGAAGAAGGCCTTGCGTTGACTTATCAGTGGATACTGGGCAGGAGCGGTAAGTAGTGTTCAAATACGGATTCATTATGGCCGGAGGACAGGGCAAGAGACTTAGGCCCTTAACCTCCGCTATCCCCAAGCCCCTGTTGCCTGTCGGTGACAAGCCGATAATCCAGCTGATAATCGAACACATGAAAGAATTCGGAATAGTAGATATCTTCGTATCTGTCAACTACAAGAAAGAGATAGTAAAGAGCTTCCTTCGCGACGGTTCGAGATACGGAGTAAACATAACCTATATCGAAGAGATCGAGCGCACGGGAACGGCAGGCTCTCTCTCTCTTCTTCCGGATGACTTTGATGACAAGATCATCGTCTCCAATGGCGATCTCATATGCGATGTCGATTACGAAGTTATAAACGATCTGCTTAGAGAATACGATCTAGTGCTTACAGGAATAGAAAGAAAGATACCTGTCGATTTCGGCGTTCTAAAGACAAACGGCACACCAGAGCTAATAGACTGGGAAGAAAAGCCGAATCTCCAGTACATAATAAACGGAGGAATCTACGGCATCTCGAAAAAAGTGATAACCTATATAAAGAACAACATACCGAAACACCAGTACATCGACATGCCCACCCTCTGGGGAATGATGAGAGACAACGGTATGAAACTTGCAGTTCATGTTCACAATGGCAGTTGGCACGATGTCGGAAGAATGGAAGACTATATGGCTTTGACGAGTAACGGGGAGGAAGGCAATTGAAAGTACTCGTGACCGGAGCCGGAGGTTTCATAGGCTCGCATCTAGCAGAATATCTTGTGAAGAAAGGCTTCGAAGTCAAAGTCTTCGTCCGCTACAATTCGAAAAACAGCTGGGGCTGGCTCGAAGAATCACCCTACAAAGACAAAATGGAAGTCTACACCGGCGATATAAGAGACTTCGATTCAGTAAAAGACGCGATGAAGAATATAGACGTCGTCTTTCACCTCGCAGCCCTTATAGGCATCCCTTACTCTTATATCTCTCCTCTGGCATATATAAAGACGAATATCGAGGGAACTTACAACGTACTCCAGGCCGCAAGAGAGCTAAAAACACAGAAGGTGATCCACACATCCACGAGCGAGATATACGGCACGGCGCAATACGTCCCGATAGACGAGAAACACCCGGTCAACCCGCAGTCTCCATACGCGGCGACAAAATTGGGAGCAGATCAGCTGGCCTTGACCTTCCACCGCTCTTTCAGCCTGCCCGTCTCCGTCATTCGGCCATTCAACACCTTCGGCCCGAGACAGTCGGCCAGAGCCGTGATCCCCACGATCATCTCCCAGCTACTTGCTGGAAAAGAGCGTATAAAGCTGGGCAACCTTGAGGCCACAAGAGACATGAACTACGTGCTCAACACCTGCGAAGGCTTCTACCAAGTGGGCCTTAACGAGAGAAGCACAGGAGAAGTTATAAACCTCGGTTCGAACAGAGAGATATCCATAAAAGACCTCGCGCAACTGATCGCGGGCCTTATGAACAAAGAACTCAAAATAGAGATAGACGACGGGAGAATAAGACCGGATAAAAGCGAGGTCGAAAGGCTCCTCTGCGACAGCTCCAAGGCAAAAGAGCTGACAGGCTGGGAGCCAAGATATTCACTGGAAGAGGGTCTCAAAGAAACGATCAAATGGCTAGAGAATAACATGGCGTACTATAAACCCGACATATATAACGTGTAGGTGATGTAGATGGATACGATATTCCTTGATGCACCAAACCTCGGAGAACTTGAAAAGCAATACCTGCTCAAATGCGTTGACTCTACGTTCGTCTCAACTGCAGGACCGTTCATACCCGAGTTCGAAGAGAAGTTCGCCAAATACGTCGGCACAAAGCGCGCTGTCTCTACCCAAAGCGGCACAGCCGCAATTCACCTTTCACTTAGCGAGCTAGGAGTAGGCCCGGGAGACGAAGTCATAGTTCCCGTCATCACGTTCATCGCCTCCGTCAACCCGATAACCTATGTCGGCGCCACACCGGTCTTTGTCGATATTGATCCCTCCAGCTGGAATATGATACCGGAGCAGGTCGAAAAGGCGATAACGAAAAACACAAAGGCCATACTCCCCGTCCACATATACGGTAATCCCTGCGATATGGACGCGATAACGGAGATCTCCGAAAGACACGGCATTCCTGTAATTGAAGATGCAACCGAAAGCCTCGGCGCCTCCGTCCACGGAAGAATGGCAGGCACCTTTGGCTCTATGGCCTGCTTCTCCTTCAACGGAAACAAAGTAATCACCACAGGCGGTGGCGGAATGATAACCACAAACGATGAAAAACTTGCCGACCACATGAAATTCCTAGTCAACCAGGCCAGAGACGAAAGTAGAGGCTACTACCACCCCGAGATCGGCTTCAACTATCGCATGACGAACCTCGAAGCCTCGCTCGGCCTCGCCCAGTTCGAAAGACTGCCCGATTTCCTCCAGAAAAAAAGAAGATACATGGAAATATACAGAGAGATACTCACAGGCGTAAAGGGAATAGAGTTCCAGCAAGAGTATCCAGATTCTATAAGCTCCTGGTGGCTCTCCTCTATTAAGATAAACCACCCGACAAAGGACATCCCTCAGATCCAGAAGGAGCTCAAAGAAAGGGGAATCCCCACCAGAAGGATATTCGTCCCTATAACCGAATTCCCTCCGTACCGGAAATACAAAAAAGAAGAATATCCCAACTCATACGAACTGTACGAAAAAGGCCTGAACCTCCCAAGCTCTACGCTCAACAGCGAAGAACAGGTGGAAAAAGTCTCAAGACAATTACTAGAGGTTCTAAGTGATTAGCGGAGGAAGTTATGAAACTGTCTAAAGCCTTGAATCAAAGACTACACAAGTTGCTAGAAGAAGATACTTCGGTTCTCTTGGTTGGCGAGGACATTGCTGAACCATACGGAGGAGCGTTCAAAATAACCAAAGGGTTATCTGCTAGTTTTTCTGATCGAGTTATCAGTACTCCAATGAGCGAACAAGGGTTCTTAGGAATGTCAATCGGAATGGCTTTGAGGGGTTTAAAACCAATTGTTGAAATAATGTTTGGTGATTTCTTAACATTGTGTGCAGATCAGCTCATTAACCATGCTTCAAAATTCGTAGATATCTATGAGAGAGATGTTCCATTAACTGTAAGATTACCCATGGGAGGATTCAGAGGTTATGGCGCCACGCATAGTCAAAGTTTAGAAAAATTGATGTTTGGCATTCCAAACATCACCATTGTGGCTCTATCTATTCTCGATAGCCATGCTTCAGCTCTGCGAAAAGCAGTAGATAGGCGCCATCCTACTTTGTTCATAGAAAATAAAACTGACTACGCTCGTGATGAATTCGATGAATCAGTATGGAACAAGAAATTCATTAAGAGAAGCATCATAATGGCAGAAAACTACAACACTTATAATCTTAGTATAGTAGATCAGAACGTAAACCCTTTGGATACAGTAATTGTTACTTACGGTGGAATGGTTACCCTTGCACTTGAAGGATCGTGGAAGGAATTCATTGAGCAAGAGCTAGTTTCCGAAATCATTGTCCCGGAACTTATTTCGCCGCTTGAAGATAAATTCATCGAATATGTTGGTTCTAGATTACAGGCAGCCAAAAGGCTTGTTCTTCTTGAGGAAGGCTGGGGATCTTTTGGTTGGGGAAGTGAAGTAATAGCGAGTCTGGCGCAAAAAGGGTACCTGGAAGGAAAGATAATCAAGAGAGTCTCTTCAATATGCAAGAATATTGGTGCAGGTCTAGAATATGAGCATTCTGTTTTGCCCACTATTAAGAGACTGGAAAATTCGCTATATGACGGGTGAATCATGGAAAGAGTTGAAAGATTGTACGAAATAATGTATCTAATAAGAAAAACCGAAGAGAAAATCGAAGAGCTTTTCAGTGAAGGAATACTTCGAGGAACTACCCATGGCTATATAGGCGAGGAAGCAATAGCAACAGGTGTGCTTGAAAACATAGATCTGGAAAGAGATATTGTTACTGGCACTCATAGAAGTCACGGTCATTATCTAGCTTTGACTGGTGATCCATTTCCTCTTATTTCCGAACTCATGGGATTAAGAACGGGTGTAAACTCGGGGAAAGGGGGGAGCCAGCATTTATCTCACAAGAACTTCATCACGAATGGAATCACTGGTGGTATGACACCAATCGCAGTTGGAATGGCCTTTGCTGAAAAACTGAACAAAAGCAATGCCATTACTATCGCTTTTCTGGGCGATGGAGCAATGAATGAAGGATATGTAATGGAAGCACTTAATCTATCCGCGGTATATGAGGTTCCCATTCTCTTTGTTCTTGAGAATAATGGATATGCAATGAGTACTAGAGCAGATAAATCTTCCCGTGGAACTTTCTCAGAAAGAGTGAAGAGTTTTGGCTTAGGATATTCATTTGTTGATTCTAGTGATGTTTTGAAAATTGCCGACATCGCCAATTTGCTTGTTGCTGATTCCAGAAGCTGCAAACCGAACTTTCTTGAGGTAAGAACCCACAGATTCTGTGGCCATTCTAAGAATGATAAAAGAGAATACATAAGTAGTCATGAAGATGAAGAATGGAAGAAGAAGGATCCAATAAGCAATCTGGAGGTAGCCTATCCACAGTACGATTATTCTGCAATTCGTTTAATCGTTGAAAAGAAGATAGAAGACGCTTGTGATAAAGCGCGAAGGGTCATTTCTGAAGGTGAATCATATGGTTGAAGTATTGGCGGAAAAACTGAATACGAATGATGAGTCGATATTTATTGGAGAGGTCTATATAGCATCTGAGACAGAGATACGAGCGGGCCAGATCATCATGACTATAGAGGGAAGTAAAGGTACTAAAGATCTTTACTCAGAGACTTCTGGTTTGGTTTTCATAAGAGTTAATGAAGGTCAGGAAGTGTCAATAGGATCATTACTGTATATAGTCTTCGATAACATCGATGAATTCGAAAATTACAAGCTTCTTCAAGAGAATAAGAGAGAGCAGAATAGCGATGTAGAATACAACGTGACAGAAAAGGCTAGAAAACTTATTGCCGAGAAGAAGCTGGATGTAGACAGAATTGCTAAATTCACAGGAAAGGCCACCATCACTTCGAAGGATGTTCTTTCATTTATGCAGAGAACTGAACATTCTCTCATACCAAGAAAAGCGAACAGTGCAAGGTTCAGGTATGATCTCGAAAGAGTCCTGGTTATTGGGGGAGGATCTGCAGCTGACGTGCTGATAAATGTAATCTCCTTATCGTCAGATAAGCTTATTTGGGTAGTTATCGACAAAAATAATCCATGCAGTTATCCTGAAGTAAATACATTGACAATGGACGATGAGGAATTCCTAAGATCTTTTGATAAGGAATCGTTTGATAGTGCAATAATATCGATTGGTGATCTTGGAATTAGGAAGAAACTCTTTGAACTCTATAGTTCTTTCGGGATTTCTTTTACAAACCTAATTCATCCCACAGCATTGTTAGAGAAGGGCGTAAATATCGGGAAGGGCAATTTCATTGATGCTCATTCCAGAATTGGTGTTTTCAGTATTATCGGTAATAACAACTGGATAGCTGCCAAGGTAAACTTAGATCATCATAATGCACTAGGTGACTCGTCTCTACTTGGACCTGGGGTAATGACTTCAGGATTGGTAAAAATAGGGTCTGGTTCATTAGTAGGAGCTGGGGCTTCAATAATACCATCAGTTGTTATTGGCGATAATTGCTTTGTTCCCGCCGGCTCTGTGATTGTTAACGATATTCCAGATGGAACGAGGATGAGAATTAAACCTTGAGATTTGTTTTGCTGTAATTGGTTAGGATATTTGAGGCATAACAGACTTTATTCGCTCTTGACAAGAACTTAAGCAGTTCGAAATGATCAAGGCTGTTTCTTGAGAAAATCTGTGAGTTTGGTTCTAGCAGTTGAATGTTATTAAACGATAGAAACCACTGCAAAGTAGTGATCTCTATCTTAAAAAGGCTTAACACATTCAACATCGCAGGCATCTCGGATCTGAAAGAAAACCTTGGAAAAGAAGTACTGGGAATAGAGACCAGATACACGGATGATCAACTGCTAGAGTTACATGATAGAGGTATCATATGTGCTTTTGTCACTCTTGGAAGCGTGGGCAATCCAGATAACAGGATAAGACTCTTTGAAATGCTCAAACAGATAGGATTCCAGATCCCGGTTATTATCTCTAGAGACGCAATAGTTGACGAATCGGTTGAAATAGAAGAAGGCACAGTAATAATGCCGGGAGCTATAATTAACCCTGAACAGAGATCGGCAAGAACTGCATCATAAACACCGGAACAATCATAGACCACGATTGCTTGATCGGAGACCACGCTCATATTGCGCCTGGTGTAACCTTGAGCGGCTCAGTCAAAATAGGCACGGGATCTCATATAGGAACTGGGGCATCGGTAATACACGGTATAGAAATAGGATCTAGGGTCATCGTCGGCGCAGGCAGTGTTGTAGTTAATAGAATACAAGACAATAGAAAGGTAATGGGATTACCGGCGAGAGAAACAACACTTAAATCTACACAACTATGTGAAAGGTTCTGGAGGAATGAATAAATATTGTCAGTAGAAAAGAGCAGGAAAGCTATATATGTCGCATCGATTTTTACCCATTTTCGCGCATTTCATATTCCTTTTTTGAGAATGCTTCAAGAAGAAGGATTTGAAGTCTGGGCAGCAGCAAGAACTACAAATGAAGCTGATAGAAAAGAGCTTGAAGCAATTGGAATAAAATGCGTTGAGGTTCCGTTCTCTAGAAGTCCTTATAGCGTCTCCAATTTCAAAGCGTACAGGATGATGCGAAAGCTATTTCGAGAAAACCATTTTGAGCTTATTCATGTTCACACACCTGCGGCAGCCTTCATAGCGAGAGCCGCAGCCCGAGGAACAGGTCAAGGAAAGGTCATATACACCGCTCATGGTTTTCATTTTTACAAAGGTGCACCACTAAAGAATTGGCTCATTTATTGTACTGCTGAAAAGATAGCCAGAAAATGGACAGATGTCTTGATAACAATTAACAAGGAAGATTTCGAGAATGGAAAGAAACTGGACTATAAGGAGAACAGATCTCTATTTCTAACTCATGGTGTTGGTGTAGACATAGGAAGGTATCAATTGCCCGAAGAAGTGAGAGCCGCTACTAGAACAATACTAGGAATAGACAAGGAGAGTGTAGTATTCATTTGTATTGGAGAGTTGAATAAGAACAAGAACCAGAAATGGCTTCTTGAAGCGTGGAAGGAGATTGACAATGAAGATTGCATTCTACTCATTGTTGGTGATGGGAGACTTCGAAGTGAGCTAGAGGCTTTTACTAAGAACCTGGAGATCAAAAATGTTCTGTACTTAGGATATAGAGAGGATATCCCAGAGTTGCTTTCAGCATCAGATGTTCTGGTCTCTGTTTCAAAAAGAGAAGGACTGCCAAAAAACGTTATGGAAGCTATGGCTGCTGGCAAGCCTGTAATCGGGACAAATGTAAGAGGTACTCGAGACTTGGTGAAACACGATGAGAGCGGCTTACTTGTTGATCTGGGCAATTGCGAGCAGCTTGCTAATGCGCTTCAAATGCTGTCGAAAAGCAAAGATCTCAGAGAAGCTTACGGCCTGAGGGCTAGAAATCTGGTAGAAGCGTACTCTGTTGAACGGGCTATGGAAGAGATCAGGGGAGTTTATACTGCTTCGAGGAGCTGATACCAAAGGTTATGCTCACATATTCTGAAACGACCTAGAAGATGAGATGTGGCACATTAGGCGGATTGGCTTTCGCAAGTTTTGCAATGATGGGCGCGTCCTGTAACCAATCTGAAGACTTCTTGGGTGCAGCATTTATCGCGGAGAGTCTTTTGTGGCCTTCTTACTCTTGTAAGGCTCTATACCTCACCCTAACTTGTAGTATTGCGAATGTGCTGAGAAGTAACTAGGATTGAAGAGCCGTTGCATGGAAAGTGAACAGTACCTTTCCGACCTCTAGCTTTGAAGCAAGAGCATCGACAGTATCCTTCTTTTAGAATGAGAATCATTCTGTGTGCGCTGTAAACATCAGACCTCTCACTAAGAAGCGAAGCAAGTTGAACTAACAGTGGCTCGATCGGAGCATTCGACAAACAACTAGCATTGTCGGTTCTTCATTGGAAGTTCAAGAATATGTTCTCTAGAACGTCAGATCTGTTGGGCGATTTTAGAATTGGCGAGCAATTGAGAGAATGAGCGATCTCTGATGAAGTCAATCTACATCCGGTGCTTCGATTCTCAAAGTGTTACGCAAGGGGAGCAGTTTTTCATGGGTTGCAGGATACTGTCGGATTTGATGAGTTGTGCTCGAAGAATCAAAGAAAATGCGTGGAATTTTGTGGACGTTGGAATAACGTTCGTTGAGGTAGACTATTGTTTTATCACACTGTACTCATCACTAAACTGAAGTTCCCCGACAGAGAATGAATGAAAGGCTTTCTCAGAGAGGAAAAAGACACATGAACGTAGTGAGAGTGTAGACAGTGAATAGTCAATTTGTAATTGACTTTGCTCTTTTCTTTGTGCTATCATTCTGTTATGAAGAGCAAACCTAAAGGCCTCTATTTAGCTAAGATTGCGAGTAAGTACAAGGATAGAGAATACTTCACTTATCTTC